>CALFOL010000401.1 GCA_937919915.1 uncultured Planctomycetaceae bacterium | reverse complement strand
TTATGCCTGTCCCTTTGTGATCTTGTCTCTTTGTGATCTTGCCGTCACATGACGCGTTGCGAAATAGTGCGTCGCATTCGCGGACAAGCACACTGGGGATTACCTCGCAATTCGTTCGATGTGACCTGCCAACGACCTCAGTGGCCCTTATGTCGATCTGGTTCCAACCCATTTGCATCAGCGTCGGAATCGACGTGCCATAGACGACGCTGCTGATACCGCTCCACAGAATGGCACTCATGCACATGGGGCATGGTTCGGCCGTGGTATAGAGAGTCAGCCGCCGCCAGTCAGTTCCACCAGAAGTTGCGTAGTTGTTGATGGCGTCCATCTCACCGTGCAGTATCGGATTCCTGCCGGATTGATTGACACCTTCCGCGACAATGACCTCGGAGGTGTTGTCCACAATCACGGCACCAAACGGATGCTGCGGATTCATGATCGCAACTGCGATCGCGCGCCGCATGAACGAGTTGTCAGTGTTCTCACTCATTACTTGAATCACCCGTGACTGTCCGCGATCGTGGTCGTCGGTTGGCTTCGACGTTTGCGACACCAATTGCTGCAGCAGCGCACTGAGTCTCAAACGCTGGCCCATTTCTTTCGCCATGTGAAAGGGCAGTCGCAGACGGGGCAGGTCTTGCCTGGTCGACTGTGTTTAGCCCCCAACAACGTCTGCCTTCGCTGGCTCTCGTGGAACGGACGACTGCTTTCCAAAGTAACGATTGTCGGCAACCCAGTCTTCGCGGGTATAGATTACGATCGATGTGTCGGTTTCCTGAACTTCAAGTTTGGCCAGTCGGAAACCCATTTGTGTGATTTCGGTGAACAGCTTGTGGCAGAGGTTTTCCACGCTTGTCGGCCCATCGAAAACGCACAACCGCAGTGATTCGCCGGTCCGTGCCATGTGCATCTGCAGCGATTCGTATAGAGAATCGTGTCGATTGATCAACATGCCGTGGTCGTAGTGTTTCTTCAGCCACGGCTCGACTTTGGCGTCGAAATCACCGAATAAAGTGCTGATGTCACCGTCTCGTTCGACTTCGAAATGGCACTTCACTCCGTAGCGGTGACCGTGCAGATTGCTGCACTTGTCCTGAAGCGTTTCGTTGCGGTGGGCGGCGTAAAACTTGTATTGCTTCTGAATGATCATGGTGTGTCTCTGAAGTAGTCGTCACTAAGATCGGGATGGGAGTCTTTTCTGTCCCTATTGATTGATCAGCGACATCAGTTCTGCGCGACTTGCCGGGTCGTTGCGAAAGCTGCCTCGCATGGAGCTGGTGACCGTTGCACTGCCGGGTTTGCGGATGCCACGAATTGACATACAGGAATGCTCGGCCTTCACGATCACTGCAACAGCGCTGCTCTGCAGACGATCTTCAATCAGATTGGCAACCGTCTGAGTCATCCGTTCCTGTACCTGCGGTCGACGCGAGACTTCTTCCACAACGCGAGCCAGTTTGCTGAGACCTGTGACTCGACCGTTGGGGATGTAGGCAACATGCGCCACGCCTCGAAACGGCAGCAGGTGATGTTCACACATGCTGGTGAACTCGATGT
The DNA here is from genome assembly GCA_937919915.1 of uncultured Planctomycetaceae bacterium. GTDB lineage: Bacteria > Planctomycetota > Planctomycetia > Planctomycetales > Planctomycetaceae > Fuerstiella. The sequence continues at coordinate 2,908 of CALFOL010000401.1, read as the reverse complement.
CACGAACCAACACGATTTCGTCGTAACTTTCTTCGAACGTCACGTCGAGGTGGCGGCCGGGATCAAGGTAGAGACCGCTAAACATTTCGGCATACATATTCGCCACACGGCGAGGAGTGTCGAGTAACCCGTCTCGATCCGGATCTTCGCCGACAGCCATCAGAATGGTCCGGACGGCACCAGTGATCGCGTTGAGATCGACTTCCGGATTCTTGGCGGCAGATTCGAACGCCGAGGAAGTTGGCTTGACGTGGATGCACTGGTAATCAATTTCCGATTCACCAGAGGTTGTTTCGGGGAAGGCGATGGACATAAATTGAGCTTTCGTGTCTTTGAAACTGTTCAGCCAGCGGACGGCTGATTCATAATCTTTGCGGCCAGGGCACAAAAATGGGCGACCGGAAGAACTCCGATCGCCCACACTTCGTCGTCAAGGGCCAATGACGACTACGGCAGAATGACGCTGTCGATGACGTGGATGACACCATTGCTGGTTTCGATGTCGGTGGCCACAACTTTGGCACCGTCGATCATGACTCCTGCGTCGCTTACCTTTACAGACGCCGACTTGCCGTTGACGGTCTTAGCGGAAGAAATCTTTACCACATCACTTGCGAGAACTTTTCCGGCGACAACGTGGTAGGTCAGGATCGCGACCAGCTGATCCTTGTTTTCGGGCTTCAGCAGGTTTGCGACGGTGCCTGCAGGCAGTTTTGCAAACGCTTCATCAGTTGGTGCGAACACGGTGAACGGGCCTTCGCCTTTCAGGGTGTCGACCAGACCTGCAGCTTTGACGGCGGCAACCAGAGTATTGAATGATCCCGCACCAACGGCGGTGTCAACGATGTCTTTGTCTGCTGGAAGAATAACACTGTCAATTACGTGGATGACCCCATTCGAAGTTTCGATGTCTGTTTTGACGACGTTGGCACCGTCCACGGTCACCTTGCCATCCTTGACAGCAATGTCAACTTGCTGACCCTGAACGGTCTTCGCACCAGTCAGTTTTACAACGTCAGCGGCCTTCACTTTGCCGGCGACCACGTGGTAAGTCAGAATGGCCTGCAGCTTTGCCTTGTTTTCTGGCTTCAGCAGGCTTTCGACAGTGCCTTTTGGCAACTTGGCAAATGCAGCGTCAGTCGGAGCGAACACTGTGAACGGGCCAGCGCCCTTTAGTGTGTCAACCAGACCAGCCGCCTGTACGGCCGCGACTAATGTCTTGAACGAACCAGCTGCGACAGCAGTATCAACGATGTCTGCCTTCGCCGCCGGATGTGCGGCAACTGGTCGAGCTGCCGGATGAACCGTCGTGATGTAAGTGACGTGTGAGGTCTGACAAGGAGTGCTGGAGAGAATGACCGTGCCGTTACATTTTTTTCCGGCGTTAGCTGTCGATGCAAGCATTGCGACAGCCGTGAGTGCGATGAGTTTTTTCATGATTGAGTGCTTTAATCCGTGGAGTTGGAGGACGTGTGGTTTGAACAGTCATTTGTGTTCGCGAACGTCTTGTTGTAGGCGCCCCAAAAAGATCGGCCATGAAAACCCCGCGATTTGTCGGGAAGCCCCGACGCGCGGTGGCGTTGGTTGCCAGGAAGGTGAAGGTGAGAGTCGCACCGCCAAGGCAACGCGTGAGCAAGCGAGCCCCGCACACCTTTCGCGTGACTTCGCAGACAGGCCATTCGCTCGGCACGACTTGGAGTTCATCCGGGCTTAGGTCATTTGCGCGCGGTGCCTGCTCGCCGCTGCGCTGCATTCAGCCGGTGGCAACCAGCCAGAAGATGATTTCCCACCTTGAAGCCACAACGCGATCAACCTTCCGTCCGCTTTCGTTCTTCCGCTTCGAGTTGTTTCAAGACGACATCAGCTTCGGCAGCCATCTTCGAGTAGGCGACAATGTCGCCTTTTCTCTGGAGATCACGGGCAAGTTCCAGCTTGCGTGCGTACTCTTTCTCAAGCTTCTTAACAGGGTCTTTACGGAAGAGGCCGAACACTGCTGATTCCTTTGTTATTCATGGAGGTCAAGGTCTTCATGCGGCGGAAACTCTTCGCCAGGCAGCCGGGCAAATGCCGAATCTGGTGGCTCGGCTTTCGCGAACTGCTTCAAACGCTCGACCGCGCGGATCTGCAGTTGGCGGATTCGTTCTTTGCTCAGTCCCATCTCCTCTCCGATTTCACGAAGAGTCATACTGCGTTCCTCTGAGTTTAGACCGAATCTCGAAATGACAATGCGTCTTTCTCGTTCCGGCAGCACGCTTTCGATCAGCGAGCGAACGTATCCGACCTTTCTGTCTTGTTCTGCATGGAATTCACCGACGATCGGGTCTTCCAATGTTTCCAAAAGAATCTCAGGCGACGTTGAAACCTCCGTTAACTGCCGTTTCCGGCCCTTGCCCAATAAACGGAAAAGTTCTCGTTGCACAGAATGGGTTGCGTAAGTGCTGAAGCGAAAGCCGCGGCTATAGTCAAAACGTTCAACCGCTCGGATCAGGATGAAATTGCCGGTACTGATCATCTCGTCAAACGCGTCCCAACTGTTCCTGAGACGGCGTGCGATCGAAACCACCAACCGTGTGTTTGCCTGAACAATGTGGTTGCGAATCTCATTGGCCTCGCCAAGTATTCGCTCGATGCTATCCATACTATGAATGCACGGTTCATCGGGATTCAGTCTGCTCCGTAACACATTGCTGCGGTACTTCAGATAATTCATGCGTCGAAACAAGTCACGTTCTTCGTCAGGATTCAGAAGTGGAATCTCCCACAAATGCAGTAAATGCCCGGGCACATCGGATGGCGGCTTTTCGCGGCGATTACGAGTTTCTCCCGACAACGATGACTGCAGAATCGTTCGTTCCGCGTCCTTCTTCTCAAACTCCGCGCTGTAGATGAATCTCACTTCACGGAGGAG
>CALFOL010000400.1 GCA_937919915.1 uncultured Planctomycetaceae bacterium | reverse complement strand
TTCTAAATTCATGGGGAAGCTCAGCGCCAGGTACTTTGATGGAGTCCATCTGCTTCCTCCCGGCACGTTTAGAAAACTGTTGTTGCTGTCGGCACTGTTGAGCCTGATTGCCGGCGCGACACCGCGTTCGCTGCAGGCTGATGATGCTCTGGATGCGATTCGTAAACGCGGCACGCTGATCTGGGGAGCTGACCAGGAAGGCGGTGGCCCGTTTGTCTATCCCAACCCGGAAGACCCTGCCGCGTTGGTTGGCTTTGAAGTGGAACTGGCTGAACTGATTGCCGCTCATCTGGGAGTGAAGGCCGAGTTCGCTCAGGGGCAATGGGACAAATTGCCGGACATCATGGAACGCGGCGACATCGACATCGTCCTGAACGGTTACGAATGGACGCCCAACCGCGCCGAACGTTACGGGCTTTCGATTCCTTACTATATTTACGAACTACAACTGCTCGGGCGAGTTGCCGACGACAGCCTGAACTCATGGGACGACCTGCTGAAACCTGTCGACGGACGATCTCGGAAGGTGTCAGTGTTGGGTGGCACGGCTGCTCAGGATTACGTCGAACAGTTCGGTAAAGGCAGCATCGATCTCGCCTTGTTCGATGGTGCGACGGACGCGATGGAAGCCACGGAGCTGGGACTCAGCAATGTCGACGCAAACCTACAGGACCTTCCGGTGTGGACGTTCTACGGCGAAGGCTACAAGCGTCTGCGTCCGATCGGTCCTCCGGTTGGGCGAGGCTACTATGTGGTGATGACTCGCAGCGCTGACACGGATCTGCTGAAAGCCGTGAACGAAGCCATTCTGAATGCTCTGCAGGATGGTAGTCTGCGCGAGATATTTACTCGCTATCGAATGTGGAACGAAACGCAGGCGGCACGCGGCCTGGAAACAAATTCGAATGGCGGATTCGTTGGCAGCCACATTTCCGGTGCGAAAACGCAGGACGGACTGGCTGACGGCGAGGCCCACAGTTTCGAACAGTCGGCGGGCTGGGCGGTTATCGGGCAACGAGGCGGACTCCTGATCGATGCCGCGGGTATGACGATTCTGCTATCCGTGGTCGCGATGCCGCTCGCCGTGCTGATCGGGCTGATGATCGCGTTGGCAAGACTGTACGGACCGGCCTGGTTGAGAATTCCCGCTGCCTGGTATGTGGAACTGGTACGAGGCACTCCGCTGGTGTTGCAGTTGTACTTGATTTACTTTCTGTTGCCCAAATTTCTGGACACGTTGTTTCCCGGAATGGGACTTTCCATCAACGCGTTTTCTGCGGCCGTAATGGGACTGGCCATTAACTACTCGGCGTACGAAGCCGAAATCTACCGTGGCGGGATCAAGTCCATTCCGAAAGGACAAATGGAAGCCGCTTTGTCGCTGGGCATGTCGAAATCGATGGCGCTGCGGCGAGTCATCGTGCCTCAGGCGACACGGTTGGTGTTGCCCCCGATGACCAACGACTTCATCGCGTTGTTTAAAGACACGGCGGTATGTTCGGTGATTACAGTCGTCGAACTTTCGAAAATGTACTACATCCAGGCGCGCAGCGCCGGAGCCATCGTGGAACTGGGACTGCTGACCGCCTTTTTGTATCTGGCTATGAGCTATCCGTTGTCACTGTTGACGAATCGCCTGGAACAGAACCTCAGCCAGGAGCGACGTTCATGATCGAACTGACCAGCATCGTCAAACGTTACGAGCAACATGAAGTTCTGCGAGGCGTATCGCTGACTGTCGCGGACGGCGAAGTGTGCGTGTTGCTGGGGCCATCCGGTGGCGGCAAAAGTACTCTGCTGAGAACCATCAACGGCCTGGAAACGTTCGACAGCGGAACAGTTCGAGTCGGCGATGTCACGTTGCCCGCTGCGGCTGGTCCTGAACGTGAGCTTGCTCTGGCAAAGATTCGTCAGCGTGTGGGAATGGTGTTTCAACAGTTCAATCTGTTCCCTCACCGCACAGTTCTGCAAAACGTCACGGAAGCGCCGATTCATGTCTTGAAACAGCCAAAAGACGTTGCCATTGCGAACGCTCAGAAGTTGCTGGATCGAGTCGGCATGCTGGAAAAGCAGAACGCTCGTCCGGGTTCTCTTTCCGGCGGCCAGCAGCAGCGCGTCGCCATTGCCAGGACTCTGGCGATGAACCCGGAAGCCATTCTGTTCGACGAACCAACCAGTGCCCTGGATCCTCGCACCACGGCCGAAGTCATCAGCGTCATGACGGACCTGGCCGCAGCGGGACAGCGGATGATCGTGGTGACTCACGCCATGTCGTTCGCAAAGTCCGTGGCTCACCAGGTGCATATCCTGCACGCCGGAACCATCGCCGAATCCGGCCCACCAGAACAGATCTTCGACGACCCACAAACGGAGCTCACTCGAAACTTCCTTTCCGAAGTTGCAAGTACCTACTAGAGCAGTTTACGTATCGTTGTGAACGGTACTCGCTCGCGGGGGCAGGCTGTCTTCGATCAAAACGCGTGCCCCGCGGCCACAAGTCAGCGTAATACGCTGTAACGTGGGTTGCCGCCTTCACCAGAACGCGGACATCGCAGTAAATCCGCAGACTGACGATGACAGCAACGACCAATAGAAAACGTAAACCGCATCAGCTACGGATCGAAGCCACTTCGGCTGCGCTCAGCCGCCCATCGTGCAGCGCAGAGGCCACCAATGCCGAATCGACGCCGATCCGTTGCAGTTCCTGTAAATCGTTCAGGTCACGAATACCCCCACCTGTGCTCAGGCTAACTTCCGGGAGTTCCTGCTTCAGTTGGCGACACAACGCTGTCGTTTGATTTCCAGCTGCTGTACCGACGGCAGCCAGGTCAAGGACGATGATCTGCTGGTAGCCCGCGGTCGACAATTGCCGCGCGACATTCAGAGCAGTTGTCTGCTGCCAGTCGTCACAGACGGTCAGCAGATTTCCGTGCTTCAGGTCGAGGCTAAGTACCAATCGCTCAGCGCCGAATTCCTTGATGAGTTCTGCTGCCATGGGCAATCCACTGAGTGTTTCCAGAGCGATCACGACACGATCAACACCCAGTTCCAACAGTTCGGAGACGTCAGTCGCACTGCGGACGCCGCGGTCCACGATCAGTGAAACGTCGTCGCGTGCGAGTTCCGCGATCGTACAGCGATTAAGATGCTGAAACTGAATCGCATCCAGATCAGCGACATAAAACTGCCGGAAGCCAAACGTGTTCTGCAGGGCGTTCAGGATAACCGACGGATCCGCCGAGCCAGCCAGGGTGCTGTGAATGCGACGGTAGCGGTCGCGCTGTCCCGCGATGCCACGGACAACAACGCCGTTCAGCAGATCAATGACAGGAATGACGTTCATGGGATTGTGTGCTGCTGTCCTGCGTTTGAAGGTTGGGGATGGGCCGGGACGGAATCACGACGTTACTGTCCAAAATTGCCTGTTGAACATCATAACCTGGACCGCGGAAGCCTGCATTCTGACGGCCTGGCAAGCCATTCGGACAGGCACGATTCCGGCCAGGCAGGATAGGTAAGAAATTCAGGTTCTCGCGAATGCACGGGTTCTGCTCAGCAAACTGCTCGTAACAGGTGTGTCAGCAGTGCGGTTGATTCATCCTCACGATCGTTAAAAGCCGAACTCTGACAGTGAGGTTTGTTCAGGCCTCGGCCACACTCGCCTGGTTCTGGCGAGTGTGCGATTGAAAACACAATATGAGGAATTCGGCACGAACGCCGAGTCGCCGGCTTTGGCCAGCGGTCGTCTTTTTATCAACGACTCCGACAAAGCCACGGAGGGGGAAGCGATGCTTCGCAAGGGAATTGTAGCTCTCATGATCAGCGTCATGAGTATCAGCGGTCTTCAGGCTGCTGATGGCAAGAGTTCAAATTCGTTGCTAGGGCTGTTTCGAGGGCCATCAATTGGTCGCACTCAACAGCAGGCAACAAAATCGAATCCCGCTCCTGGTGGGGTGCAGCACGCAGTTGTTGCGGATGTTGATCGACAGGTCCCCGAGATTCGGCAGACCGGCGCCGCACCAGCATTGCCGGAACTGCAACCAGCGGAATCTGCGCCACAGCCGACACCAGTGCGGTACGCACCGTCCGCGCCGCTGGTCACACCAGAGGCTCATCCGCAGTACTTCGATGCGAGTGCCGGACAGTCTGGGGTGCCGGAATCCAACAGCGGACCGTTTCACTTTGCATCTTCCAGAACAACGAACTTCGGTTCACATCCGGGTGGCGGAGGATTTTCGCATCATCCGCACCACCTGCCAAACGGCGCGTACCTTCCAGGGAACGCCTCTGCTGACGGTGGTGGAGCTTCGCTGTATCCCGGACCGCGTCCGGGGATTCCTCACGAAATCGGCGGCACGGCGATCGTGCACCAGGCCTTTCATCCGCACGAAATGCTGTACGCTCATCGATACAAATCGATGTACGGTCCTTACTACTACAAAGTCAACGGTCACTGGATGGTGACACCGTTTGGGGTGTGGTCGAAGGAAAACTGGAAGCTGCAGGGCACAACGGTAGATGTGAAATACAAGTCTCA
>CALFOL010000399.1 GCA_937919915.1 uncultured Planctomycetaceae bacterium | reverse complement strand
GGTGACCTGGAACTGCTGTGCGTGAATCTTGTCTGCGATGGCGATCACTGCAAAGGCCCGGTATTTCAGATCGGGATGCGCAACAACAGTACTGTACCGATTGGAAACTTTCAGGTTTCCCTGGTCGGTGTACTCGGTCAGATTCACGTTCATTCACCAACGATGACCGTAAGAATTGACCGCATGGAATGTGGCGAAGAAAAGCACGTTCAAGTGCAGTTGCCTGTCACCTGCATGAGCATGCACTGTGCCACCGGAACCGCGGCATTCGATTCTCTGGTCGTCGCACTGGATAGCTACGATGAATTGCTGGAATGCAACGAACTGAACAACATTCAGATTCTGAAGCGCTGCGACATTGGAGTGCTGGTTACAGAAACAGTGGTGGTCGCTCCAACTGAAGTCGCTCCGGGTCCCGCTCCTGTGGCACCCGTCCCTGCGGCTCCCCTGGAATCTTCGCCACTGGACAACCTGGATCTCGACAATCTTGACAACCTTGACCTCGGAGATGCAAAGAACCTGTTGTTTCGACGATGAGCGCCGTCTCCAGCACGGATGCAATCTCACACGCAAACGAAACCGAAGTGTTCCAACAACTCATTCTGCACGGCCAGTGGCCATCGCCAAATCAGAGGCAACAGCAGCAATGACTTCGATGGGAAGCTTCGGTTTCGTTGCGTTTTGTTGACATGGGCAAAGTATTCGGCTGGGAAACCGTCAATTTCAACCGCCTTCAACTTTACGTCAGCCCGTCGTCGACGAATTTGGTCGGCCCCCCTATTATCTCTGGATTGACAGGCTGCCCGATGTCTCGCGCGGCTCAAAACAACAGAAGTCGGAAGAGATAGAAAAATGGGTTTGCTCGAAGGCAAAAAGGGGTTGATTCTGGGGATTGCCAACCAATTCTCCATCGCATGGGCCATCACCGAAAAGCTGCATGAACAGGGTGCAGAGATGGCGTTCACCCACCTTCCCGACGGCGATCGCCCGAAGAACGAAAAGAAGCTCCGCAAGCTGGTCGATCCGATCGGTGCCAGGTTCGTCATGCCATGTGATGTTTGCGATGACGCTCACATCGAAGCTGTGATGGTCAAGGCCAAAGAAGAATTTGGCCAGATCGACTTCATCCTGCACAGCATCGCCTTCGCCTCACCAGACGACCTGACCGGCCCAACCTACGCCGCCAGTCGCAAAGGTTATCTGCAGGCGATGGAAATCAGCGCTTACAGTTTGCTGGCCGTTGCTGGTGCAGCCAAGAAGAAGGACATCCTCAGTAAACATTCCAGCATCCTGACGCTGACTTACTTCGGTGGTGAAGAAATCATTCCTGGTTACAACCTGATGGGCATCTGCAAAGCCGCTCTGGAATGCGGCGTGCGATACCTTGCCAGTGAACTTGGCCCGGATGGTTGTCGCGTCAACGCGATCAGTGCTGGACCACTGAAAACCGTCAGTGCTCAGGGTGTCGGCGATTTCGATCAAATGCTCGCACTGTATGGCGCGATGTCGCCAATGCGTGACAATATCGACATGGAAGACGTCGGCAAGTCCGGCCTGTTCCTGTTGAGCGATCTGTCCAGCGGCATCACGGGCGAAGTTGTCCATGTGGACAAAGGCTTCAGCAAAATGGGAGCTCCACCTGCCGACTTTTTGGAAAGCATGAAGGGCTAATCGTTTTTCATTACTCGTTGTGCCAGTGCTCACCTCTGGCACACAGCTTGAAGTTCTCGTCCATCAAGCGCCATTATTTCGCGAAAGATCTCCATTGCCTGCAACCAAAGTTGCCATTGCCGTTGTCGAATCTGCCGGGCAGATTCTGGTAGGAGTTCGTCCGGAAGGCACTCCGCTGGCCGGAAAGTCGGAATTTCCCGGCGGCAAATGCCACACGGACGAAACACCACGTTCGTGCGTTGTTCGCGAATGCCGTGAAGAGACGGGGTTGGTCGTTATTCCGCGAGAACATCTGGCAACGGTGACTCATGAATACGAACACGATACAGTGGAACTGCATTTCTGGCGGTGCGCTCTGGCACCGGACCTGCCCGATCGAGCGGACCCGCAGCATGGGTTTCGCTGGGTGAGACCCACCGAGCTGGCGCAGTTGGATTTTCCAGAAGCCAACCGCGAGATCGTGGCCATGCTGACGAAGCCAACGAGTTGACAGGATGCCGCTGGAAGTTATCGGATGATGTCTACAATCCAGCGTGGTCTCTCAGAAATTCATTCGTATAACCCGACACCAGTGGCGAGGAGATCCCCGCCCTCCTCGCTGTTGGCTTCGGGCTATACGGTCTCATCACTTCCGGAACTCGTGCCGTGTCTGATCACGATCGTTCAAAAACCGCGGTCATCATTGTCGATCACGGCTCACGTCGTGGTGCCAGCAACGATATGTTGCTGGAAGCGGCGCGAGTCTTCGCTGCTCAGACCGAATATCCGATCGTCGAGCCTGCTCATATGGAGTTGGCTCAGCCCGACATCGCTACAGCCTTCACCAACTGCGTCGACCGTGGAGCGACACGTGTGATCGTGTTCCCGTATTTCCTGTCACCAGGCCGACACTGGAGCGAAGACATCCCCGCGCTTGTGGCCGCCGCCGCAAAGTTGTTTCCGAACGTCGAATGGCTGGTCACCGCCCCCTTCGGCCTGCATTCCGGCATGTCCGCGATCATCAACGATCGGATCGCCCACTGTCTTAGTGTCGCCAACAGCAACGGTACTGGTTGCGACGTCTGCGGTGACGGAACCAAGTGCCAACTGCGAAGAAATGAATAAGGCTCGATACAAGACTGCGATTCTTTCAGTGCATTCCGTGGTCAACTAAATCACCGAAAAAAGGGAACCACGGAAATTGCGGCGTGCGGCGGTACTCTCAGAAGCACCCTGCCCCACCCAACCCGTTCAGCCACCTCGGCGAATCGACTCCCCGCGAAGCTATCCCGTCGCTCCACGCCACTGGGCTGGCCGGGCCTCCCGGCCTAGTTGAACCAGAGAGCGAAGTTGAAGAATTGGCCTCGGAAGTTTTGCATGATTTTGGTCCAGTCATCGGCGGCGGCGATGTCGCCGGGTTCGAGGTACGGTTTTAGGCCGGTGCCTTGTAGCCAGAGTGCGAGGTCGAAGCGGGTGGGTTCGGTGAAGATCTTGCGGACGTTGATGCCGACGTCCGGATTGCGTGGCCAGTTGCCGACGGGAACAATGCCGCCTTTGATGCCACGCCAGAAGGGGACGAGTTTTTTGCCTTGCAGAATGAGCTCGAATTCGTTGAGAAAATCCTGCCAACCGGACATGACACCGGCGGTGACGTTGAAGCCTCGCATGACGGACGTTTGTTCTGAGTTCGGCACCCATTCATGGTTGTCGTCGGTTTCTGCTTCGATGAACTTCCACGACTTGCGGCTGAGCTCAATGACGGTTTCGAGATGCTGCAGAGATGTCTGCATGCGTTCGGGTTCGGCAAGTTCGTAGTTGATGGTGTGGACAACGGCGATGACGTCCAGAATGTTCTGAGCTCCGAACGACATGAACATCCCAGTGCCTTCCGCTTGCAGGAATCCGTAGGGCGAATCGACTTTGGGATATGCCAGATGAGCCGTGCGTTCGAACTGATCCTGCCAGTTGTAGGCGAGAATGACTTCGGCAAATGACGACAGGAAGTGGCAGTACCCCTGCAGCCAGACGACATCGCCGGCATCGAAGGTGATGGGAAACTCTTTGGGTGGCGCTGGTTCCGGAGGCCGCGTCGGGCGTTGCAGCGTTTGCGTAATGTGCCACATGGATTCAGCGTTGTTGACTTCGCCATCGCCGTTCAGGTCGAGATGAATTTGGCCGAGCTTCAGCGGCAGTTTGACGTTGTCGGGTTTGACCGCTGCCAGAGTTTTCTCGGCTGTCTGCAGTCGATCCAGCATGTTCTGCAGAATCGCGCGAGCCTTCACGTACGAAATTTCTTCCGGCTCTTTGTTTTCGGGAAGCGGTAGTCGCATGAAAGTGATTGAACGGGCTCGCCCGGCGAGGAGGCCGTAGCGGTAGTGATCCTGCCCGAGCCCTTCGACGGCCTGCAGAATTGCACCACTCCCAGACTGAACCGAGCCTGTTGATCGTCTGCATCTGCTTCGATCAACGTCTGCATGGCAGCCGCACCGTCGGCCAGTTTTCCTTCCAGCAGATATTTTTCAACGGGCGAAGCCTCGTCGGCTGTGGCTGTGTGCGTGGCAAACACAGAGCACGTAAGCGAAATCCGGATGACGGTGATACAAAATTTGTTCATGTCGATCGTTTCATGTTTGCGTTTTCGTCACCTTTGGCGAGCCGTGCACGTAAGTGCTCGCTTTCTGCCCATGGCGAACCGTCAGTGTTAAGTGAGAACTAACGTCCTCGGCTCGCCTTAGTCCGCACTCACCGACTATTTCGCCGTAAAGCCGTTGATCTTAAGCCAATCTTCCAGTCGAGCGGGCCAGGTGGAAAGAACGTCGTCTTTTCCTCCGAGACCCACACCGTGGCGGCCTTTTTGATAAATGTGAAGTTCGCTGCTGACGCCGTTCTTT
>CALFOL010000398.1 GCA_937919915.1 uncultured Planctomycetaceae bacterium | reverse complement strand
TGATACCACACCGGAGATCCCATGAAATACATCTCGAAGATTATTGCCCTGCTGGTTGCAGTTCACGTCACAACTGCCGCAGCTGACGAGCGGCCTGACATTGTACTCATCGTTGCTGATAATCTTGGCAACGGCGACCTGTCGTGCTATGGCTGTCCCGATATCAACACTCCCAACATTGACCGCATTGCCGCTCAGGGAGTGCGGTTTACGAACTTCTATTCGAATGGCCCGGAGTGCTCGCCGACCCGGACGGCTTTGATGACCGGGCGATATCAACAGCGCATTCCCGGTCTGGAATGTGCACTGGGAACGGGCAACGTCGGCCGCTACGACGATGCCATCGCATTAGCCGAGCAGCATAATCTCGGATTGCTGCCGCAGGAAAACGTGCTGATCCCGCTGTTGAATCAGCGCGGATACACGACCGTGGGACTCGGCAAATGGCATCTGGGTTACGAAAAGCATCTGCTGCCGCCGCATCATGGATTTGATTACTTCCTGGCAGCGTTAGGTGGCACAGTCGACTACTTCTACCACAACGAACCCACGGGCGAACATGTCCTCTACGAAAACCACACACAGGTGCGTCGCGACAAATATCTGACGGACCTGATTACAGATGGTGGCGTTGAGTTTCTTAAGAAGCAACCGGGCGATAAACCGATTTTTCTGTACCTGCCGTACAACGCTCCCAGCGCACCGTTTCAGCACCCGGATATCAAACCGGATCGCCCGAAGGTGTCACACAAATGGGATTCGAAAGACTGGCAGAAGGGTGATCGAGCGACGCTGCGTTTGATTGTCGAACGACTCGACCACGGCGTGGGAAAGATCGTCGAGACGCTGAAGTCCACCGGTCGAGCCGAAAAGACGTTGCTTATCTTTTGCAGCGACAATGGTGCCTATCCCGTCGCAGCCAGCAATGCTCCGTATCGTGGACATGCGTCGGAGTTGTTCGAAGGTGGGATCCACGTCGCGTGTATGGCGCGCTGGCCGGGAAAACTGCCGGTTGGCGTGGTGGATGTTCGCCCGACTCTTACGTTCGACCTCACGGCTTCTGTTTTAGCCGCCGCCGGTTGCGAACATCGTAGCGACCGACCACTTGATGGCGTTGATGTTCTGGGCAATATCGCTGCCGGCAAGTCGCCGGAGCCTCGCACGCTGTTCTGGCGAGCTCGCCGAGCAGACCGCACGTGGAAGGCCGTTCGCAAAGATCAACTGAAATATGTCTGGCGGAAAGACGACGACGGGTTGAGTGAGTATCTTTTTGATCTGGGGAAAGATCCAGGTGAGTCGAACAACGTGATCGGCACATTTGACCCGGAGGCGAGCGCCCTAAAACAGGAACTCGCGGAATGGGAAGTCGCCATGAAGCCGTCCGGAAACTGAACGACGTAGTGAAAGTCTTGACGACCTTTGCTTCGACTGACCACATCAACTCGTTAGCCGCTCTGAACCCAGGGGCAAGGTAAACACTCATGAACTACTTCAACGTCTTAACACTCACCTGCCTCTTAGTCTTTGCTGCCGTTACTGCCATAGCAGATGAACGAGAGCCGCAGATAACCACTTTGCAACCAGGCGTGACGCTTTCGCTCGTTGCCGAACATCCAGGACTCGCGACTCCGACAGGCATCGACGTCGACGCGATGGGCCGCGTTTGGGTGGTGGCGACGCATACACATTTCCGCCCCGACGACTACGTCGGACCGGAACATGACGAAATCCTGATTTTCACTGACAAAGACGGTGACGGAAAGACAGAACAGCGCGATCTGTTTTACAACGCCACCGATGCAACCATGGACCTGGAACTCGGGCCGGATGGCTGGGTGTATCTTGCCGAACGTGACCGAATCATTCGCATCAAAGATTCTGACGGCGACGGCAAAGCTGACGTTGAGGAGCATGTGGCGGGGCTAAAAACAGAAGCCGACTATCCTCACAACGGCCTCGAAGGACTCGCCTGGCATCCCGACGGAACGCTCGTGTTTGGCCTCGGTGAAAACTTCGCCAAGCCGTGGACACTGACAGGTTCGGACGGCACAGCGATCAGTGGAACAGGTGAAGGTGGCATCTTTCGTTGTTCGGCCGATGGAAAGAACCTCCGCAGGATTGCTCAGGGGTTTTGGAATCCGTTTGGAATCTGCGTCCGATCAGATGGTGAAATCTTCGCCGCCGAAAACGATCCCGGCGAACGGCCGCCGTGTCGGCTGCTGCACATCGTCGAAGGCGGCGACTACGGCTATCAGCGAACTTATGGTTCCGAAGCGCATCATCCATTTGTTGGGTGGAATGGAGAACTGCGGGGGACGCTGCCCATGGTCCATCCATCCGGTGAAGCTCCCTGCGGCGTGATGCCGATCGGAAACGGTCTGATCGTTCCATCGTGGAGCGATCATCGCATCGACTTTTTTCAACTCCGCCAAAAGGGCGGCAGCTTCGAAGCCGACCGCATGCCGCTGGTGCAGGGCGGTCGCTATTTTCGACCCAGCTGCATCGCCAGTGCCGACGATGCTTCGGGCCGAAGCATCTCAAAACGCACATGGTATCTCAGCGACTGGGTCGACGGCCGATATGAGGCACACGGATTCGGTCGGCTGTGGAAGCTCGAAATCGATTTAGAAGCGGCCGACTGGGTCGGCGACCTCACCCTTCAACCGCCAACACAGAATTCCCAACGAGCCGCCGAATTAAAAGACCCGAAGCTGACGCACGATCGGAGCGAACTGCTGCGACTGGCTCAGGACAAAGATCCGTTTCTCGCGCGAGCTGCATTGCTGGCGTTGGCACGAGACGCGGCAAAGTGGACGCCGGATGATGTTGCCACGTGGTCAGCGGGCGATCGAGTCCAGGCTGTGCTGGCTCTGAAGCTGGCTGCCGCCTCGCCGGACGTTTGGGTACCGACTTTTCTTAAAGACGAAAGTGCCGACGTGCAGTTCGAGACACTGCGATGGATCGCCGACGCCGGTTTGACTTCATTCCTGTCAGACGTTGAGAAATTCCTGAACCGCAGCGATCTGGACTACCAGCGTTTTGAAGCGGCCATCGCGACGTGGAATACGCTCAGCGGAAAATCGGAAGACGGCATTCGTAACCCGGAACTGCTGCTCGCTCGAGTCAACGATGACAAAAGCGCGGCCAGTCTAAGAGCTTTCGCGTTGCGACTGCTGCCAAGCCAGTCACGATCAGCACCCAAAGAAGGCGTGGCACCAGTTCGGACTTTCTCGAAAGGCCTTACGCTAAAGACCCTGCAGCAATTATTGGCGGTTGATGATGAAGTGCTGTCGCTGGAGGCGGTACGGACGCTTGCCGGAAATCCCCCCGTCTCACAGCAGATCCTCGCAACAATTGCTGCTGATGAAACACAAAGCCCAACGCTGCGGGCCGAAGCGGTCGCAGGTCTGGCGGACGTGGCAAGTCAACACACTGAGCTGCTGGTGAAACTCGCAAATGACGTTCAGCGAGCCGTCCGCGAAGAAGCACTGCGGTGCCTGAGGAACGAAGAACACTCCGCAGACGAGATTCGCCAGTTGAAGGACATCGCTGCACGCCACCCGGAGTCGGCTGATCTGTTTCAGGCTGCCCTGAACCCCAAAGCACTCACAACCGGGCGACCGGCCGTCACAGACACGCCGGCCTGGCTGGCAGCTCTGGAAGCAGTCGCAGGCGTAGCGGATCCGGAAAACGGTCGCCGCATCTTTCATCATACGCGTGTGGCGCAATGCACCCGGTGTCATCGGCACAATGGGCGAGGCAACGTTGTCGGACCAGACCTGAGCGGTGTGGACAAAGGGAAAGACCGGACATGGCTGCTACAGTCGATTCTTGAACCGAGTCGTCAGATGGCCCCGGAATATCTGCCGCGGACAATCGTGTTGAAAAGCGGAAAGACGTTCACCGGAATTCGTCTGCGATCATCCACGAAAGAGGCCATGCGTGACGCCAACGGTCAGAATCGCACCTTCGACCGCAACGACATCGAATCCATGATCGAATCGACGGTATCCTTCATGCCGAAAGACATCGTCAACACGCTGACCCTTCGGGAAGTCCGCGACCTCGTCGCGTTTCTGGAAAGCAGCAATTCCGCGGACTGATTCCTGCTACTGGTAAGACCTGCGATGCACAAAGTGTTCCCGCGAATTGCGGAGTGACAAACTGTTGACTGGATCGCGGACCATGTACTGCTGTAATTGTAACTCAGCAGGGTAGTTGTTGAAAAACTCGCCAGCATCGTCGTGCATTTTCGACTGTGATTCAGTCCAGTAGACGGAATCGCACGTTATTCGCTTGGAATTCACTCTTCAACAACCAAGTGATTCCACCCCCCGCTCCGAATATCCGTAGATCGTTTAGCCGCGCCGGTCAGTCGCAGGCAATCGCGTGCAAAACCGAACTGATGACCGTCGGAATCGGTCTCGGACAGAATAGATCGTGCACACGAGCGATACGAACGAATATGGATCCGAAGAATTACCTGACTAGATGTCGATCCTTGAATTGATCTGTGATGAGGGTGTTGGTTTGGTGCATTT
>CALFOL010000397.1 GCA_937919915.1 uncultured Planctomycetaceae bacterium | reverse complement strand
CGTGGGTGACGTCGGACTCTTCCGGCCATGGCAGTTCGGAGAGCTTCGCAGTCACCCCGCGACCTTAATCAGGCGATTATATATTTTCGCACATAATAACCTGCGACTTATCCTTGCCCTGCAGACTGGGGCTGTCACTGATATGTGCGTTTATTTGTGGGCGGGTGCTTATACCTTCAGCTGACGAACGTCGATTGCACGGAGTCGTGATCAACCCGCCGCAGGCAAGGATCTTCAATCCTCGCTTACACCGGCGGGTTTTATCATGCGCAGTCTGAAGTATTCGAAGGTTGACATTTCGCAACACAACGTGTGTCCGTCTGGCAACAAACTGTCAATGGGCTATCCTGGGGACTCTATCCAACGTCAATTCTTCTTAACGCGACACATTGACGTCACCTGACGAGCCAGGTGTCGCATATTTCATCAACGCCGGTCTGTATCCGAGTTAAAGTGTGAGATGATCTATGAGCCAACCGAACCTTCGTGCGTTTTCTGTCGAGACACTTGAACCACTGATTCTCATGTCTGCTTCCGCAATCGACTCTGAAATCGATGGTACTGTGAGTGTGATCGCGATCGATTTGAATGACGATGGCGAGATCGGGATCACTGGTCAGACGACAGGAAAAGATAAGTCCGGCATCACGGAGATCGGCCCAACCGTACAATTCGACGTTGACGCGGACAGCAAAGCTGATTCACTTGAATGGTTTGACGGTTCCGGCGATGGAATTCTGGTTGACATCGCTAAAATCCAGGGCAACAAAATCGACGGCGACGCCCTGTTTGGAAACGAAGGTGGTGAATTCCAAAGCGGTTTCGACAAGCTCGCAGATTTCGACAAGGACGGAAATCATCGGCTTGATGGCGACGAGATATCCCGACTTAGGCTCTGGGTCGATGATGGTAACGGCCAACTGGATTCCGGCGAGTTGCACAAACTCAGTGATCACAATATTTTCTCACTGAGTGTGAGAGCTACGGAAAATTCCGGCCTGTCGCAATCCTGGGCCTTTACTGAGGATGACTCGCAGTTGATTATTGAAGATGTCTGGTTTGTTGTGACTGATGCCTCGGTTTCGGAAGATGAGCAAAGCGATGAACCACCCGTTGCGATGAACCACCCGTTGCGGTGGACGATGTTGCCCTGACAGAATCCGGGAAATCTGTCGTCGTTGCCGTTCTGGAGAATGACTATGATCCTGAGAACCATCTGCTGGTCGTGTCCGGGCATACTCAGGCTGAGCACGGCGAGATCCGTCTGAATGCGGACAACACGTTGACATACACCGCCCCCGTTGATTTTTCAGGAGTGGTCTATGTCCAGTATTCGATCTCTGACGGTATCAACGCTGCCATCGCAACAGTCCGAATCGACGTCATGCCGTCGGTTGTCGTGAATCCGAACGTTGTGGCCGAGACGGCAATTGGTGATGATCACGGCACAGAGCCTTTCTCCGGCCTTTCAAGCAGTCCGACCGAAGGTTCCGACGACTTGGCCTCTTCGAATCCAGTATCGGAATTGTCTGAAAAAGAAATCGCGGAGGCTGCAAAAGACGCCGAAAAGGCAGCAGAGGATGCAGAGGAAGCTGCTGAGAAGATAGAGAAGGAGGCACTGAAGGCTGCAGAAAAAGCGGCTGAGAAAGAACGCGAGGCCATCGAGAAAGCAGAGAAGGCCGCGATAAAAGCTGCCGAAAAGGCAGCGAAGGAAGCAGAAGAAGCGGCTAAGAAAGAACGCGAGGCCATCGAGAAGGCGGAGAAGGCCGCAAAGGAATCTGCGGACGATGACGACGACTGACGACTATTCGTTGTGCCGGTGCGGCTTCACGCTGAGTTCGACTGCGACTTCTTCGGTTGCTGAAGTGGACCTCATGCCAATCCTGACATGATAGACATTGTCTTTGTCAGAATCCTTCGGATTGACGTACCTGAGTTGCTCCCGCGGTTGCAAAACACCACGGCTGCGATCGATCTCGAATAACTCAGCATCCGTTCCACCACAGACCCACCACATCCTAAACCGGTATGTTGGTTCATCGTTGGCAGGACTGTGCGGGCCATGTTTGCCCCGTCTGCAATCTCGAAGTGCTGATCGCTGCCGACGATTATTCCGGCGGTCTCTACTGTGCCTGCTTGATTTCTGTCCGGCACATTTTGAAATACCATGCCCGCCATGAACACTGTAATGAACCCTGCCAGCAGGTGTTGAGGACGCAACAGCTTTCGGTAACGATCTCTTTCCGTCAGGCGACGGTCGGAAACCGACTTTCCGTGCGCGAAGCGGTTTAGTGAATGCTGCAACGCAGCAGCAGTCTGATAGCGGTGCTCCGGATCATGGGCACACGCCTTCATGATGATGCTTGCCAGACTTTCCGGGACATTCGGGTTGAGTTCCGTAATCTCGGGAAGTTCAAAGGCCGCCCGCATACTCAGCAAGTCCGTCTGTTTGGTGCCGCCCCACGCTCGATGACCGCTGGCCAGTTCGTACAGCGTGACGCCCAGTGCGTAAATATCGCTCCGTCCGTCCGCCATCCCGCGAATCTGCTCCGGTGCCATATAGCGTGGTGTACCGATCAGATCTCCTGTGCGACTCAAATCACTTTCGTCATCTCGAAGTTTCGCCAATCCGAAGTCGGTCACCCAGATCTTGCCGGATTTGTCCAGGATCAGATTTGCGGGTTTGATGTCACGATGAATCGTTCCCTGCAGATGCGCCTGCTGCATCGCGGATGCAACATCAGCACCAAGTTTTGCGATCCCTTGAAAATCACATGCGGCCATTGAATCTGCGACAGCCGTGCCATCGCAGGAGTCACGCTCGACACTTTGCCACACCTTTTCAAGGATGTGATCGAGACTTTGGCCGTCAATATAATGCATCGACAGATAAGCGACATCGCCGTCTTTTCCGCAGTCCAGAAAAGGCACGATGTTGGGATGATTCAACCGTGACGCGGCTTCTGCTTCACGCAGAAAACGATCCTGAAATTTCCCTGAATCACGACCGCGTGTGTTCAGGACCTTGATTGCCATCCGGCGACTGACAGTGGAGTGCGTCGCCTCATAGACAACGCCCATCCCGCCTGTACCGAGGCGGCGAACGATTTGATAGCCAGCGATTTCCGTTGGTTCGGGGCCGGCGTCGTCTGTTTCGTTTTCTGCGTTGTCCAGTTCCCCAAACAGAATCAGAGCCGGAAACACAGAAGCAATCTGTTCGGCCAGTTCCGGATGAGCCGTCGCATATTCTTCGACAGAAGGCTGTTCACCTGATCGTAGACGCTGCGTGAATTCGTCACACAGATCGGCCAGTTTTAAACTCTCATCCAGAAAATCTCGCCGTTTCGAGTGTGACGAGGAAACCGAATCATGGGAAACAAATGAAGCCATGACTACGAGCTGCCCTTCAGATGGGCGGCAATTTGCCCCAGTCGAATGACGGCTCGTTGATATCGCTTCTTTGCAGCCTCCATCGAGACGTTCAGTTCCAGAGCCACTTCCTGAAACGTCAACTGTTCGAACTGTTTCAGTGAGAGTACTTCACGATCCTCTGGTGCCATCGATTCGATCAGGATCAGAATCTTTTGCAGAAGTTCTGCTTTGGCGATCACCGAATGAGGGGAGGCTACGGAAGCGGCCATTTGTCCAGCCACCGATTCTGAGTTCACGATAGGGCATTTGCCAGGTTCGGCTTCCCGATGGACCGTTCGTCCGGCAGTTCCAACATGCTCACGATAATGGACCGCCAGTACCTGTCGTCCAATCTGCCGCAACCACATGTACGGTGAAACTTTTGGCGCATCCAGATATTCCGGCAGTCGCCGTGACGCTTCGATGAACGCTTCCTGAACAACGTCCGATGCGTCGATTCGTCCGAGAAGTTTCCGATCGAGTCGCATGTCGATCATTTTTCGGATTTGAGCACGTGCTTTGGAGAACTGGTCCGCAAGCTCCGCAACGCCGCGATCGCGCAAACGTTCGATGTCGGAGGAAGATTCGATCTGTTCGGCAGCTGTGTTCATGGTCCGCGCATATCTGTTTAGAAGGATTTCTGGTTCTAAAGAAATAGCTTACGGTCCACGTAGGGGCAGTGTTGCTTGACCGCAACATTGCGTCCACCTCTGCAACGACGACGAGTCGCGACGGTCGTGCCGCCTGTTCGGATTACGGCGGCCTGCCTATCCCTGAGTTCCGATGTTCAGCCGCCTCGCCACCATCGCAAAACCGCATTTCTGGAAATCACTGTGGGTCACTCCGATGAAATTCGATTCGATTGCGCTTCGGTCCTTATGGGACCGAACCGCAGTGTCCGGTCTACTGTTCGCCGGACACGAGCGACGCCAACGATTCATCATCTCCAGCATTCGTCCCTTCGAAAGAGTCGAGGATCGGCAGAGGGTCGAAGGCCAGCCATGCGGGCATCGATGAAAGGAAGGTCGTGAACAGCGATCCACCGCGAAGCAACCAAACGACGTAGCCAACAGAAACTGACGTCGAGACTGCGGCCGCAGAACCGACGGCGACTCTGTCCAGCACTGTTTGGCGAACAAATTTCTTCTTTACGATTCTCACTGAGAATCTCGGTCCTGGAATCCGAAGAAAGGCTGGCGAAGAAAGGGTTGGTCGTTGTTACCAGCTTAAACAGGAAGCTGGAAATCTCTTCCGTGCGTTCCTGCGAGCTCAGTTCCTGACGACGCGATGAGCGACTGGAGTGAACGGACATCTCGTTCTCAGGAACTTCGTCAAGGAAGATCACAATGAGTGCCTGCGTATTTGTCCTTCGCGACGCTTCCTGTATGTCGAATCTGACGGTTCGTCGCTGCGTAGCGCGATCAACTGCGTTGCCGTGTGAAATCGCGATGCCCCGTCCGGAGCCACCACCATAACCCTTCAATTTCCAGCACTTCGAAAACGTCTCATTCATGGCCGCGTGAGGTACGAATCAGAGCCTGCGCCGCGTGAAATCGTGACGCGACGCCCGGCTGCGGCCATAAACCACCGCCCAGAATCAGCACGGCCAAAATCAGTACGGCAATTCGTTCGACCGGCCTGACCCGCAGCGAAACCGAAACGGCGTACCGAGTTCCCGTGAAGATTCGGAAATACGCATGCATCACGGCGATACTGTTGAGCGCAGCGGCGATAACCACGGCCGTTCCAATCAACGGATAAACCTCAACCGCGCCTTCAACCAGCAACTCCGTTCCGATAAACCCAATCGTCCCCGGAAAGCCAATGGACGCCAGTCCGGTCAGTAAGAACAACGCCGCCAGCGTTGGGGTGTGTTCGTACAGACCACGATACTCCGTTAACGTAAAGCGACCGATCCTGGCTTCAACGGAACGCATCGTCAGTCCGAATCCGCCCATGGCAAGTCCCACAGATAACCAGACGCACAGGGCTCCTGTGAGTCCGATTGGGGTCAGCAATTCAAGCCCGACCAGGACCAGCGAAGAATGGCTTAGAAACAGATAACAAAAGAAGCGTCTGGCATCCGTTTGTACCAGGGCCATACCAGCGGCATAGACTGACGTGGTGAGTGACACAATGGCGATGCTTTGCAGAGCCCACGAAGGAGCGATCGGCAATACGATTCTCATGACCATATAGGCACCCGTCATCGGTGTGACAAACATGATCGCGGTGCCCAGCGTCGCCTTTTCAAACAGGTCGGTCATCCAGCAGTGGACGGGAACAATTCCGCTGCGAAGCAATGCTGCTGCCGTCAGCAAACAGCCTGCGGCAACCGTCGCTGTGTTCGAACTCAATTCCGGATCGCCCGGCGTTCCGCTTGGTAACAACAGCCAGCCGCTCAGCAGCAAAATCACAAACAGCCCCATGTGTGCGGAAAAAACGCGTGTGCAGTTGCCACGTGATTTGATTTCCAGCCAGACGGGAATGATGGCGATAATGCTCAGGACAATAATGGACAATGGGTTGCGGCTACTAAGTGTTGCCAGCAGTATGGATTCCGAAACCAGTGTTGCGGGAAACGAAAAACGATTCATTTTTGTCCGCAACGTCGACAGTACTGTCATCATGTACAGCAATGCAGCCAGCGGAAGCAGAGGCGCATTCAGTTCGTCGATGACAAACAGGTCGATTTGAAACAGGCTGTGGAAGAGGTCCCAGTGGTCGAGTGCTTCGAATGTGCCCAGCGATCCAAAGTCAATCCACTCGCCAACTGCACAGCCCAGAGTCAGCGTACAAATGCCGATCGACACTCGATACGCCAGATCGCTGTTGCGAATCATGCGGACGATCACGGCACCAATCAGCGGCACAAAGACAGTCAGTTCGAGCCAGGGAAGATGAAGTTCCTGCATTAGCTAATCTCCTTTGTGCCGTTCGCGAAAAATTCGGCACCATTCGTCGCAGTGACCAGTTCCATTTCTTTGCTGTCTCCCGAATCGTCGTCTTCTTCAAAGGGATCGTTATCGTCGCCTGAAACAGTGGCACGGTCGGAAGAAGAAAGAAAATCGACCCAGCTTGTTTCCATACAATCACACCACAGAAACACGGCTCGAAACGGTCTCACGATATATTCATCCAACATTGCGTCCAGGTAGCCGCGTTCCAGGGCGAACCGATAGAACCAGTTGCGAACGGAATCGCTCATCAGCCGCCGTCGTGAAGATTCCTGCCGCGGCAAGTGGTCTCCGATGGCGTTTTCGATGGTGTGATAGTCGTGCAGCAGCGAGGGTGCTCGCAGCAGTTGCAGTGTTCTTAGACACGCATGGCCGATGATGTGAATCAATGCGATATATCGCAGTCCCAGTCCGATTTCCGCAACGATGATGCCCACCTGAGTCAATGATGCGAACGCCAATGCGCTTTTAATGTCCGTTTGTACGCGGGCGGCCAAAGCTCCAAAAACAGCCGACGTAATTCCAACCAGCACTACCATCGCACAGAGCGTCGTAGACAATTCCAGAATTGGGCTGACTCGCAGCAGCAGAAACGCTCCCAGATGAACAGACAGGGAGCCGTAGAACACGGCGCTCGACGGAGTTGGCCCTTCCATTGCGCGAGGCAGCCAGCCGGAAAACGGTACCAGTGCCGACTTACCGGCAGCCGCAAACAGCAGCAACAGTCCTACCAGCAATGCGCTGGATTCGCTCATTGTGGCGTGCCCTTCCGGCCAGTGGACTTCCGGCCATGGTCCGGCTCCCATCATTGCGTCGAAGTCTCCGCCACCGGTCAGGTGGTGCATTGTGATGGCGGCCACCAGAAACGCGGCGTCCGCGATACGGTAAACCGTCCAGACGCGCAGCCCGTTTCTGACAGGGTTAATTCGCTCATGAAAGAACGCCACCAGCAACGCAGATGACAGTCCAACCAGCTCCCAACCGAAAAACAGTGTCTCAATGGTCCCGGCCAGCGACGTGACAATCATGCCCAGCAAAAAGAAGGCATAACAAATGAAAAATCGGTGGTAGCCGGGTTCGCGGTGCAGATAGCGACTTGCAAAGGCACCGATTGTTCCACACAACACGAATGACAGAATGACGAACGGCACGGACAGCCGGTCAAACACAAACTTCAAGTGAAAGTGAAAATGCTGGTGCACATCGGGAATCACAACCCAGTTACCAAAGTTCAGGACGACGTGCCGCGTATCCAACGACAGCATCATCCCCAGAATCACGATTGCCGATATCAGCCCAAAGACCACCGCGGCCTCGGTGAACCTGGCCAGCGATCGTTCACCCAGCGGGCGGCCAATCAGCGATGATAATCCGAAAACGGTCAGCAGTAACGCCGGACTGGCAACAACGCAAATTCCGAAGATCTGAAAGATCTGTTCGGGACTCATACTCGGTTTCCTTCTGCGCGAATGGACGCGAATCCGAGATGTTCACGTTGACCGCGAGTCCACTCATCGGAAGATTGAACAATAGGCAGATTCATCGAACCTGCCTCGTAGGCCAAAAACTGGCCATGCTGGTAAATTTCTGTCCTGGCCGATTCCGGATTGAACACGGCCAGTTGCACCCATTCGCCATTGACCAGCCGAGCGATTGCAGGATTGTTCTTGATAATCCGCTGCATGGCTTCCTGAGTGCTGTCGACGACAAAAAGAATTCTCATGGGTTCGTGAATTTCAACCATCTGAGCCGCAAGACCGGGACGCAGGTCGCTGGAAGCGCCTGTCATCACGCCCAGCAACGAAGTGAGATTGTGTGGAAGCTTGTTGCCACAACCGTAGGCTTCGTTGTCGACCGTTGAAAAATAATATTCCAGGCTGATGCCGGCACAGACTGGAATCACAGCTTGCAATAGTCGTTCCAAAATGGGTGAATCTGCTCCATCCTGAGTCGGGTCGTACGATGTCAGGAAGGCGCGGCGATCCAGAAACAGACTGCGACTCCATTCACGACGCCCGACAAAGCACAACGCGCACGTGGCGTGGTTATATTCCGGGCGGGCCTGCGAAAGATCTTCTGCACGACCTTCGACATGAGCCAGTGCATCAGCCGACGTGATTCCCAGAGGTGCGGAAGCGAATCGTCGACAGCGTTCCCTTGCCGAACGTGCTCGCGCTTCGTCCACCACGGCCTGAGCCTGCTCGAACAAAGAGCGCAGACGAATCGGCATCACGTCCAGGTCAAACCAAGTCAGACTGTCGTCGCACGTATTGTGATACCCGCCGACAAAATGCACGTCCTCAGATATTGACAGTCCCTTCACCGCCAGCCGTTCGCGAACTCGTGGATCATTGGCCATTTGCGAAAACGCGCGAGCATTCGGACCGCCTCGACCACCGCTGCATGCTCCACAATTGTACGCCGATTCGTGCGGATTGTTGACGCTGCCTGAGCCATGTCCGCAGATCAGAACCAGCTGTGAGATCTGTTCTGTTTTCGCCAGTCCAATGCAACGCAGGCCGCTTTCCACGATATTGGCCATTTCATCGAGTGAATAGCCAAGATGACCATTTTGTTCTCCCGGAGTATCCGCCAGGCGTTCGATGCGCAACTGAGTTGCCGATGGCCGCACGATGCGTCCCAGCACGTTACGAACGCGGGCTGCTGTGCGTGGAAACAGAATTCGAGCTACCAGCGGAAACGCAGCCAGAGATCCGAACAAACCTGTCAACAGTCCGCCCACAACTGTGCGCGATCCCAGATGTGCCTGATGGGTCGCTCGGCCGATTCGACGTCGTGTCTCCGCCTGCCGTTCGCTTAATCGAGCGACAGAATAGGTCGGTTCTTCGGTGACGTAATGTTGCGGCTTCACGCTTACCGGACATAAGGGGCGAAAGTGAGCATCCGTGACTCCACGGTAATACATCGCGATGCCGTAGAAGCCCGCGACACCAAAGGTTTCGCACCGCGGTTCAACTTCCTCCATGTGTCGCCGAAACGATTCTTCGCGATCGTCGATACAGCAGACAAGCTGAAATAACGCACGCTGAGAGTTCTGATTTGTGTCGGCGACTGTGTCTGTCGTACGGACCTTTTTGTCCTGCCGTGATTTCGCGATCAAAGCATTCAGTGTTTCGTCGCGATATTTCTTTTCATACGCCTGATGATAAATTCGGCGACGTTCGAGTGATGAAAACGCATCGATTTCATGAATCATAGTCGCCCATTGCATGGGTGTCAGAAAGTGCAGATCTCGGGGATTCCAGCCACGCACCTGAGCCAGCTGAAACGCGCTGAACGCATGTTGCAGCCGAATAGTTGTTTCCGAATGGCCGGTTCCTGAACGATTGGCCACGCCGGTTGCATTTGTCATGGCGCGGACGGACTGCAGATCACGAGCAAACACATTTGCGGCAACGCGTTCGACGATCAGCCGGACAGCCAGATATTCAGTCAGGCTGCCGGAGCGTGCAGGGTGGACGGCCCATTCGGCATTCGTTTCCATTTGCCAGATCATGCCTGCCCAGCCGGGTAAGGCCAACAGCATTTGTTCGATGACGGCGTCACGTTCCGATGGTGCGATGCCCATCAGTTCGAACGATTCCTGAATGGATTTCAACGGACTCAAATGGAGTTCGTGCAGCCGACTCGTCTCTCGACACAGTTCAGCAAGCCATGGTGTTGGCGAGCAGAAAGGCTGTCTGTAAATGTGCTGAAACGAATGAAACAGTCCCTTGTCTCGTTCCGGAAGTTCCCAGCCGGCAAACCCCTGGTCCAGCAATGTCGAACAGAACTGAATCAGCAGCGAATTCACCGCTTCCTGCATGTCACGATAAACGGCCTGATCGCTGGCTGAGCCGTTCATCTGTTTTGCGAACGTACCGAAACGAAGGTTTCTATCAGTGGAGGCCTTACCATTTCCGTTAGGTTCGATGGCTTTTGATTCTGTTTGAGCACTATTGTTGCGGCCGGATTGGTGTTTAAAATTCCACTCCACGGTTTCCGCGCTCAATGCCCCGCGTTTACAGACCTCCCACAGAAACTGCAACGAGAACGCTTCCCAGGTTCGATCGTTCCATGTTTCGCAGGGTTTCGGATTGAATTGCGGAAGGATGGCAGAAACCACATCGCTGAGCGTATCTTTTGAAAGGTCTGTTCGAGGGCTGACCGATGGTTTCGTCTCGCGCGACGTCATCCACTGTTTGACGCTTTCAATGGTTCGACGGCGGACGGCAGTCGGCACCTCACCACGAAACTTTCGCAGCGCATTTGTTTCGGCGATGATCCAGTGCAGTTCTGCCGGATCGCCTGTTCGTAGTGGAAACTGCAGAATCGCCAGACGCAGCGCATATCGAGTTCCCAGCGAGGCCACCAGGTAATCGGCATCATCGCCGAGGTCGTCCAGCAGAACGGTTTCAACGTCTTTCACCAGAATCCGTCCCTCATCCAGCCGGGCACGATATTGCGACTCGGGAAGATACGGATTGGCACCGTGAATTTTCAGACCCGCTGCGACGGCTTCGTCAAACGGCAGGTGTTCAAATGCATGCAGCGTGTTGTGATGAACAAAGACCTCAATTGGTCCCTGGCACGGCAGCAGGTGTGCTGCGTGCGCAATGGCATGTTCGACATCGAATGCATCAGAATGCTCGTCCGCATGGGCGATCGAATCTTTGATAGCAAGATCTAACATGGCAGTGACCTTATCTGTTGTTAGGAAAAACGAACTGCTGTAGACCAGTCCATAGCACAGCCGACTTACTCTGCGACCGTCATTAACTCCGGTGACGCAGGCAACGAACGCCGCGATCGTCCGTTGCTTTCCGCGCTCTGAATGCTGACGGCGATTAGCGGGAAAATGTTCGCAGCTTCGGTTTGTGGTGGAACTCGCAAAGAGTTTCGACCAGCGTCCTGAATCACCGAGAGTCTCTGCGGATGAATTCGCGAACTTAAGGTGGACTCAGCACTCGTGAATTTGCGAATGCAAAATACTGGCTGGTGCAAGTCCACGGTCTGTGTCCGCAGCGCAGGCGGCTCATTTGTTGGCGACTAAACAAACTCGACGTGAACACGGAGTGTTCAGGAGGTCGGCGGGCCTCGAGCAAAAATGACTCGTTGCGTCAGGGAACGCGGCACACAGGTCGAAGCAAGTGTTAACTGACTCCAGACGTGGGCCGAACAGGCTTGTTCATCGACTCGAGAGTATAAGTCGCAGAGTCTCAGTTTTCCGAATTCGGTCTCATCCACTGACTCCGATTCTTCCTCTTCAGGAACCGGATCATTTTGTTGACTGATCACGTCTCCGGGCACGCCGATTCCCAAGCAGACTGCATTGACGGCAATCAGCGAAAACAGGAGCGAAAGAGTAATGAACAGTCGATTT
>CALFOL010000396.1 GCA_937919915.1 uncultured Planctomycetaceae bacterium | reverse complement strand
AGCGATGCTGTGCCTGACCGATCCGAATTCGAAGCGGGAGTACGACGAAAGTCAGGGCCGTGAGATTAAGTCCAGCAACGGCGATAGCGCTCAGGGCATGCTGGATCATCTTGTGGAATGGGGCGTGATCAACAGATCTCAAGCATCGGAAATAGAACATTTTGCCGACGCACGTGGACTATCTGTTCGTGATGCCGTCGTTCAGATGAAACTGGCTGACACGACTCAGGCAACAAAAGCGCTGGCGGCAGAACTGCGAGTTCCCTTCGTGGATCTTGACGAGATGCTGCCGGAAGATGCTGCACTGGATCGTCTGCCGCGGCAGGTTGTGAAACGGCATAATTGCCTGCCGCTGTTTGAGGATCGTGGCAAAATGATGGTGGCTTGTGTTGACGACCCAACGCCGGAGCTGGAAGATGAAATTCGGTTGCGGTACGGCATGCCGATCCGGACAGTGCTAGCGGCGCCTCGAAGTATCCAGCAGGGGATTGCCAAGTACTACGCAAAAGGCATGCGCGAAGAAGCGACGGACACGGGAACCGCGCCCGGGATCGAAAAACGCTCGGGCAGGACACAGGCAAAGCCGGCGGCTGCCAGGACATCCAAAGCTGCGGCAGCGCTGTCAGGCGAAGAGAAAGGCAAACGTCAGCAAATCAGTCTGATTATCATCTGCTGGTCGCTGATCGGGACGATCTGGGGCATCAATCTGTCAGGTTTGATGGGCACCGTCGGAATGTTTGTCACGGGAATTGCTGTCGCGGGAGCCGTCGCTGGAGTATTGAAGCTAACTTACTGGAAGTAGCGTTCAGTGAGAGTCTGTCCGGAAACGATTCCCTTTGCTATTGCTTGTTTCGATGAGATCGATTTGGACATCGTGCGACTGTTTCCCAGCTGTTGCCCATGATCGCATGTGGGGTTAATCGCCCAGAGCCAATGTTTTCCTTGCTCATGTTTCCGGACAGACTCTGAGTCGATGCGCGTGCTGGCGCTTGGGCAGCACGGCCTTTCCGCGCCGTACCTGCGGGCTCGCTGAATGGTGCTGGCGTGAGCAGCCCTCTATTCAGCGATCGCTTGTTCCACCAAGTCATCGATTTCTGCTGTGTCTTTGCCACTGATCTTTTTCAGGCACACTGACGAAACACAGATTCGGACGCGTTTCACGCAGTCGTCGAATGCAGTATTCGACATCGACGCCACAATGGGGGAAACTTCACGAAGAGGTCGGTAGGCGTTTTCGTGTGGGTAGTAGATATCCACTTTGAACTCGACTTCCCGATGTAACGGAGGCGCATCGATCAGCACATCCACCGGGCTAAGGCTGCAATGGCAGGTTGCAGACAGCAGTTCCGCAAGGCGATTGGAACAGCCAACCAGTTGATCGTAGGGCATGTGGCGAAACGTGTGGTACAAGTCCGGGTGCTGAAACAGGCTGTATTCCGTAAGCCGCTTGTGCAGTTGGCGTTTCGCACCAAACAGTCCGTCCGTGAGCTGTTCGGAGGGATGACCAACCGACGCTTCACACAGCGTCCGAATCATCTCGGGCTCTGTCCTGCGAAACAGCTCCGTCAGATTCAGCGAAGAATGGACTTCGTAGAACGCTCGCGCGAACATTGTGGTTGCGGAACGGACTGCATGATGCCAATAGACTTCGCTGAACATCACATAACGGGCGAAGACCATCATTTCCGCCGCAGTCTTGCCTTTGGACGTGATCGCCAACCCGTCGCCAGCTTCGTTAAGAATCAGTGAACTAATTAGCCGCTGGCGATCAAAGTTCCGGCCGTATGGCACACCGCAGTGCTGGCTGTCACGTGTCAGGTAGTCCATCTTGTCGATGTCGATCGGGCCAGACAGAATCGACTGTCGCAGTCGCAGGCTGGAATCGTCCGAATTGCCGGCCAGCAACTGCAGCACTTCCTGGGGTTCGACATTCCACTGATCGCGGAGCACGTGAGTCAATTCGTTGTCGGGGCCCAGAAATTCGGCAGCGAACGATTCGTGCGGCGGCATTTGTTTCAGGGCGAGGTCTTCGATCGGGTGACAGAACGGCCAGTGGCCAATGTCATGCAACAGAGCGGCGACGATCAGGACTTCGGCATCGTGAGCGGAAACGATTGACGCAAATCGCTCGTCTTTTCCCAGTTGCCACAGATACTGCAGGGCATTGTGATACACGCCGAGAGCGTGTTCGAAGCGGCTATGGACCGCTCCAGGGTAGACCCGGGACGCCAGGGCCAGCTGTGTAATTTGTCGTAAACGTTGGAATTCCGCAGAATCCACCACCGCCTGGACACGTCCCGTGAACGGAATATCCTGTTCGACGGGAACGCGAACGACTCCCAGGGGGGCACCGGTTCCTGAGAGTTCGCTGATGCCGGAATAAGGATGCATGAGTTTCCAACTCTGTCATTTCAACGCGCTAAGCGGGTGGGCAGCAGCACGAGCCAAAGGAAAGCAGGTGTTTCAGATTCTCGAATTGCGTTCTGGAAACGGGGGAACACGGGAAAATCGTCCCCGAGTCATGATGTAACCTGAATTCGCCCTTGAGTTTCTGACGCATCAGTGTAACGATTCACAGCTCATCCGACACTGCTGCCGACACCTGATCGCCAGTGCGTTGAATGAATGCCGGTCCGAGCTACTTGCATTGTTGAAATGCAGTATAGAACTCGTACCATCATGCCTGATTTTCTCGCTTTGTCGACCATCCCCTGGATTGTCATTAATAGCGAGGTCAGGGGCGCGTCGCGGACAACCGATCTGCGCGTTCATTACATCACGAAAGCAGGAGTACTGGCCGGAGAATGGCGAAAGAAGAAGCAATCCAGGTAGAAGGTAATGTCGTCGAGGCGCTTGCGAATACACAGTTTCGCGTTGAGCTTGAGAACGGCCACACGGTGATGGCGCATGTCGCTGGAAAAATGCGCAAGCACTTTATCCGCATCGTTCCGGGGGACCGCGTCGTGGTGGAGGTTTCGCCATACGACCTGAAGCGCGGACGTATCGTTTATCGAGAACGATAACGCAACCCGCATGACGGTTTGCCAGGGGCCCGCCGTTGTAGGGCGGGCGCGCCTCGGCTGGATGACTCAGCCGCAAAACTCCCTGACTCAGTCAACATTTCCAAGGCCATTCAGCATGACTGCTTCTTCCGAAGCCTTGCCGTTTGTGAAGATCTTCACGGACGGCGCATGTAAAGGGAATCCCGGTCCAGGCGGATGGGCCTGTATTCTGCGACACCCGGCCAGCGGCAAAGAACGCGAACTCAGCGGCGGAGAACGTGAGTCCACCAACAACCGGATGGAACTTCAGGCCGTCATTTCCGGATTGAGTTCTCTGACACGTCGCACGAAAGTGGAAGTCATCACCGACAGCACTTACGTCGCCAAAGGTTGCGAATCGTGGATGCAGGGGTGGAAGGCGCGCGGCTGGAAACGCAAAGAAGGCAAACAGCTGAAACCCGTACTAAACGTGGAACACTGGAAGCAGCTGGACGAACTTCTGGCGAAGCACGATGTCACCTTCACGGTGGTGAAGGGGCATTCGGGTCACGCCGAGAACGAACGCTGTGATGAGCTTGCCGTGGCAGCAGCTGAAGCCATGATGTAGCCCGCCGTGGAAAACGTGCGCCAACGCTCTGCCAGTGGCACACACGGCAAATGGTCATCTCAGATCCTCGCGACTGAATATCCTGTTCGCACCGGCGGATTCTGCTGTCAGGCATTGCCTTTCGACGGACTGTGCGATTCCGGTCAAATTTGTGCATTGTGCCGTCAATGTTGCTTGCGCCAGTTGTCGATGTTACTCCTGCGAAGGATCGCAGTTGTGGGGCGTCTCGTAGACAGGCGTCCACCGCATTTAAAGAAAACAAAAGACCCGCTATCTCCTGCAAAGGAATGACTGAGATGAAGCGTTCATGGCCAATGTACTCGCTGCTGCTATGTGGAAGCGTAATGATCGGATGTGGAGAAACCACCGATTCTGCCGTTTCAGATACCACACCGGCCGCTGCTCCTGCAGCTGGCGCGGTTGCTGAGGCACCGTCGGATCCCTTGCTGGTCGGCATTGAATTCGACGATCCCAAGGAATACTCAAACGCCCTGGCTGCATATCAGGCAAAGCCGACAGATTCCGCAGCGGTTGAAGCATACGCCGGCACCCTGCTCAGTATGGCCTGGGCTCATGCTCAGGGTGGTAACGCGGCAATGTCGGACGAATCGCTGACTCGCGGTGGCAAGCTGCTGCTGAAAGCGCACGCCGACGGCGTCAAACTGCCTGTTGCACCGGAATCAACGTTGCAGGCGGAAATTCTGTACGGCTATGCCTGTGTGCTTGGCAAACAAAAACAGGGCAAAGAGTCGTTGACACTGCTGGGCAAAGCAGTCGAAGTCGGTTTCAGCAATGCGCAGATGCTGAAGACAGACAAAGACCTGGAAGTTACTCGCACGCTGCCTGGATATGAAACTCAGCTTGTTGCCTGGGAAGCTCATTTTGCCGAACTGCAGAAACAATACGAAGCTCAACTGGTCGAGAAAGCGAAAACGGACCTTGCCGCAGGTGAGACGTTCCCATTCGATTTTCAGCTGGTTGACGTCAATGGCAAGCTGATCAAACTCAGCGACTTCAAGGTTGGCAACTCAGCAGATGCCAAAGGTCAGGTTTGCGTTGTAGACATCTGGGGCACATGGTGTCCACCATGTCGTCAGGAAGTCGCGACCTTTGTAAAACTGCAGGACAAGTACGGTAAGTACGGTTTCCAGATGATTGGTCTGAACGACGAACGTGGCGGTAGCGAAGAAGCAAATATTTCGACAGTGAAGAATTTCATGGCCAACACCAGCATGAACTATCCATGTGCCATGATCAAACCAGAAGTGATGGAACAGTTGCCGGACTTTCAGGGCTTCCCAACCACACTGTTCATCGATCACCACGGAAAAGTGCGTTTGAAAGCCTTCGGTTTCCACGAATACAAATACATGGAAGCGGTTGTGCACACACTTATGACAGAACAGGCTCGTGAGTTCCAGGCCGCAGCCACCAACTAGTATTGAAACCTTGCCTGTCCAACGCGATGTGATCAGGTGAAAGAATCAGGAAGCGGAATGATGTGTGCCAGGAATGGTTCATGTTATTCCGCTTTTTTCGTATACTGTGGCGAATCTTACCAGCACGAAGCGCAAGCGAGTGAATCGGCGGCGAACAGGATTCGCAACATGAGTTGTTGTAACGGTTTAGCCCCGTGTGAATACAGACGGGGAGAACGACGTGCGCCGTGAATTCCCCAACCCAATCCGGCGAATGATCTCACGTTGTGTCTGCCCCGGTGAATTCACGTGTGTTCACCGCGGGCTAAACACAATCGTATTCTGTTTGGCCGCTGCTCAATCAACCCCATATCGATAACACTATGCCCATCACCACTTGCCTGTTCGACATGGGAAATGTCCTGGTCTATTTTTCGCACCAGACAATGTGTGAGAATGTGGCCGCCGTGTGTGACGTACAGTTGGCCGTTGTGCAGGACATCCTGTTTAAGTCTCATTTGAATAATCGCCTCGAGTGTGGCGAAATCTCGGAGCAGCAGTTTCACCAGACGATTGAATCGGAGCTGGGAAAGCTTGTTGATTTTGACGCCCTAATGCACGCTGTGGGCGACATTTTTCGGCTCAATGAGTCCATCGTTCCACTGCTGGACGAAATCAATACGCTGAGAATCCGGCTGGTCCTGCTGTCTAACACCAGCCTGACCCATCTGCGCTTTATTCAGCAGAACTTCGATGTTTTGGACCGTTTTGATGCGTTCACCACATCGTACGAAGCGAAAGCTCTGAAACCAGATCCAGCGATTTACGAAGACGCACTTCGCAAAGCAAATTGTCCGCCTCACGATTGCTTCTACACGGACGATATCGAAGAATACGTGTTGGGAGCTCGCGGTTTCGGAATCCACGCAGAAGTGTATACCGACACAAGCAGTACTCGCGCTGCATTGCAGCGGCTAGGCGTCGCTGTGAGTTCCTGAATCCCGCCTCAATCATCCTTCCCCAGAGACAATTCATGGATTTCTCCCACCGATTCTTCATCGCTGCCTGCTGTTTATTGCTAACAACATCGCCTCGAGTGTTTGCTCAGGACGAAGCAACGAAGGCCATCAAAGCAGCTGCAGAGACAGGTGCAGAGACAGCTGTGGCGCAGGCTAAGGAGGCAGTCGCTGGTGCTGCGGCGTCAGCAACAGAGGCCGCTCCCGAAAACCCAGCCCCGGATGCAGTGATGATTCCGGCGGGAATTCTGGACGGTGGCACGGAGTGGTTGAATACATCCAAACCGATCGACCTCAAAGATCTCCGCGGCAAAGTGGTGCTACTGGACTTCTGGACGTATTGCTGCATCAACTGCATTCACGTCCTGCCGGATTTGAAATTCCTGGAACAGAAGTATGGCAATCAGCTGGTGGTCATCGGCGTTCATTCTGCGAAGTTCGACAACGAGAAACTGTCGGACAACATTCGGGATGCCATCCTGCGTTACGAGATCAAGCATCCTGTCGTCAACGACAGCGAAATGTTGATCTGGAAGAAATTCGGCACACGTTCCTGGCCCACACTGGCGCTGATCGATCCGGAAGGCAAGTTTGTCGGACGACAGGGAGGGGAAGGCAACCGGGAACTGTTTGACAATGTGATCGGTAAGCTGGTCGAGTATCACCGCTGGAAGGGCACGCTGGATGAAAAACCTGTGGTGTTTGATCTGGAAGAAAATCGTAGCCAGCCGACGCCTCTACGGTTTCCGGGTAAGGTGCTGGCTGACGCTGGTTCCAATCGGTTGTTCATTTCTGACAGCAATCACAATCGGATTGTCATCACAGATC
Source organism: uncultured Planctomycetaceae bacterium (assembly GCA_937919915.1). GTDB lineage: Bacteria > Planctomycetota > Planctomycetia > Planctomycetales > Planctomycetaceae > Fuerstiella. Next base: position 4,865 of record CALFOL010000396.1, on the reverse strand, counting down.
TGACGGGGAAACTTCTGGATGTCATCGGCAGTGGCCAGATTGGACGCAGTGACGGCGACTATGCGGCGGCAGAATTCGATCATCCGCAGGGGATGGAACTCATTGAGGACACGCTGTATGTGGCGGATACCGAGAATCACCTGCTGCGAACTGTGGACCTGAACACGAAGACCGTGCACACGCTTGCCGGTACCGGACAACAGGGGCGACCGCGAATTGTCCACGGCAATCTGGATAAGACGCTGTTGAACAGCCCGTGGGATCTGTGCCATATCAACGGAGTGCTGTATATCGCGATGGCGGGACCGCATCAGATTTGGGCACACAAGATTGGCAGCAATAAAATTCAGGTTCACGCCGGCAACGCTCGCGAGGACATCATCAATGGTTCATTGGCAGATTCGTCGTTCGCTCAGCCGTCCGGACTGACTTCCAATGCGGACGGCACGTTCTTTTATGTTGCTGACAGCGAAGGTTCTTCTATTCGACAGGTTCCCGCAGCAGACACCGGAAAAGTGACCACGATCGCTGGAACGTCCGAGTTGGCGCAAGGCCAGTCGCTGTTTGCGTTTGGTGATGTGGACGCCGTTGGAGCCGATGCGAGATTGCAGCATCCTTTGGGCGTGGCGTGGCATGATGACAGCGTGTACGTTGCTGATTCCTATAACCATAAAATTCGGAAAATTGACCTGAAGACGCAGGCTGTGACCACATGGCTGGGCAACGGGCAGGCCGGTGATTCGCTGTCGCCGGTCCAGTTCAGCGAGCCCGCTGGCTTGAGTATCACAGACGGAAAGTTGTACATCGCCGACACCAACAATCACCGCATCGTGGTCGCAGATCTGGACACGAAAGCTGTATCCGTCGTGTCGCTTGAAGGCGTAACGCCGCCGTCCCCAAAAAAGGTTCGTCGCACGCCGCCGATGAAGAGCGCAATCTCGCTCCCGGAGCAACAGGTTGCCGCTGGCGAAGTGATAGAAGTTACTGTTGATCTGGCCGTTCCGGCGGGGCACAAATTGAACGCGATTGCTCCTGTGATCTGGGAGGCGTTTCTGCTGGAAGGCGATCAGGTGCTTGCTCCGGAAACGCTCGATGGGCGGAGGGAAGCCACTGTGGATGGAACGACTGCCAGTTTTAAGGTGCCTGTGTCCGCGGAAGGCGGAACCGCAACTGTGGCAATCGCAATGAGCTATGGTTACTGCGGCACGAAGGACGCGGGCATTTGTAGACTGGCGACAGCCACCTGGGCGTTCAAGCTCACCGTCAATGGCGACGCGACTGCGACCGCGGTAGAGCTTTCGTTTCCGCAAGCCGCTGTTCCTGCAGCAAAACCGGTGATCGATTCGAAGGCTGAGGCGAATGACTGAATCGACGGGTGCAGCAGGAAATACTCTCGGCGCTGATTTTCCCAGAGAGGGACGGTTGATCGGGATCGACTACGGCACGAAGCGTGTAGGCGTTGCCATCAGCGATCAATATCAAAAAATCGCCAGTCCATTACACAACTACCAGCGACATAGTCGGCTCGCGGACGAACACTTCTACAGAAGCGCGGCTAGAGAATACGAGGCTGTTGGATTGGTCGTCGGACTGCCGGTGCACATGAGCGGCGATGAGAGTCAGAAGTCCGGGGAAGCTCGCAAATATGCCGCATGGCTGTCGAAAGTCACGAAATTGCCGGTGGGTTTTCAGGACGAACGCTACAGCAGCGTGCAGGCGGAAGCGCTGATGATGCAGGCAAACCTGTCACCACAACAACGGCATGCTCGGATCGATATGATGGCGGCTCAGATACTGTTGCAGGAATTCATGGATCGCCGTGCAGAGGAGACCGCAGCAGACACTCCCCCGTTGAACCCGCCACCGCAGGCTGTCCAGTGATCCCGCATACCGGTAATATAGTAAACCGTTCCGCCCGAATTCACACAGACAGTCTTCACCTTCGATGCGCACCGCTCACATTATTACGCGATTGATCATCGGCGGAGCACAGGAGAACACGCTGTTCAATGTTGATGATCAGCACCACATTCATGGCGACGAAGTCTGTCTGATCACCGGCCCAGGATTAGGTCCCGAGGGGACTCTGGAACAACGCGCAGTTGCCCGTGGTCTCGACCTGAAACTCATGCCGGAAATGCGGCGCAGTCTGCATCCGTGGCGAGACACACAATGTTTTTTTGCGTTGAAACGCATGTTGCAGCAGTACAAGCCAGACATCGTGCATACCCACAGTTCCAAAGCCGGAATTCTTGGCCGCCGTGCAGCCTATGCGCTGGGCATTCCCTGCGTGCATGGGATTCATGGAGCCTCCTTTCACTTTGGGCAGCCCGCTGTTCTGTTCAATGCTTACAAAATCGCCGAACGGATGGCCAATCGCTGGTGCCAGCACTTCATTACCGTGTGCGATGCGATGTCTCAACAGTATCTGGCGGCTGGAATCGGGACCCCGGATAAATTCACCACGATCTTCAGCGGCATGGAGGTCGATCACTTCCTGAATCCCGGCCGGTCGCGTGTCGACGTGCGACAGTCTCTGGGGCTGCAGGATTCGCACGTTGTCGTCGGCAAGATCGCACGGCTGTTTAATCTGAAGGGGCACGAATACCTGATCGAAGCGGCACCTAAGATTGTGGCTGCGGTTCCTGATGTTCGCTTCTTACTGGTCGGCGATGGCAGTCTGACTCAGCAGTGTCAGGAGCGGATTAATGAGCTGGGTCTGACGGAATATTTCATTTTCGCCGGTCTTGTGCCGCCAGAGCAGGTTGCTGAATACATCGGCGGGATGGATCTGGTGGTACATACGAGCGTTTGGGAAGGGCTGGCTCGCGTTCTCCCGCAGGCTTTGATCTGCGGCAAGCCGATCGTCAGCTACGACATTGATGGTGCTCCGGAAGTCTGCATCAATAACGAAACAGGATTCCTGGTGCCTCCACGTTCGGTTGACGAATTGGCAACAGCGATCGCAAAGTTGGCCAGCGATAAAGAACTACGTGAACAGTTTGGACGTACCGGGCGAGAACGCTTTGCGCCTCAATTCCGACATCAGTACATGACGGAACGCGTGCGCGAGGTCTACGCGAAGGTCCTCGCGGCGCGTTAGGGGCTTACTCCTCATGGTGCGCCTCTTCTGGAAATTTCGATCGGCAGCTCGAATGGGCTGTGTGGGCCTCCCGCGTCGACTACAGCGTATTACGCTGACTTGTGGCCGCGGGGCACGCGTTCCGATCGAAGAAAGCCTGCTCCCGCGAGCGAGTACCGTTCACAACAATAAGTCGACTGCTCTAACCTTCAACCTGAACAACCGCACGCAACGCCTCGTCGAGCTCACGTTGCAGCAGCTCGAATGGTTCCAGGCCCACAGACAGACGGATTAACTCATCCGTGATCCCCAGTTCCAATCGTGCCGCTTTCGTCATGAAACCGTGTGACGTCGTCGCCGGGTGAGAAACTGTGGTCCGTGAATCTGCCAGTGTCGGTGAGAACGGGATCGACTTTGCAGCAATCATGAAATCGTTAACTGCCGCCTTGCCACCGCCAGGCAGCGTAAATGCGATGATTCCTCCAACACCCTGCGGATACAGCTTCTGCGCCACAGCATAAGTTGCGTGGCTCGGCAGAGTCGGGTGATACACTTTGCTGACGGCGGGATGCCCATTGAGCCATTCTGCCAGGCGATTCGTGGTCTGGCAGACCTGTGTCATACGCAACGGCAATGTTCGGAGTCCACGCTGTGTTAGCCAGCATTCAAAGGGATTGGCGTTTTGCCCGAAAACACTTGATGTCTCGCGAACGGACTTCATCGTCTTTGCATCTCCGGCGGCGACCCCCAGCATGACGTCCCCATGTCCGTTCAGATACTTGGAGGCGCTGTGTACGACCACAGCAGCGCCATGCTCGAGCGGGCGAATCAGCACAGGCGTCGTGAACGTGCTGTCAACAACCAATGGGATGTCTCCCAGGGCTTTGGCAATCGCAGCGATGTCGGCAACTTCCAGCAGCGGGTTCGAGACTGTTTCGATCATGCAGAATCGCGTATTTGACTGAACAGCGTCTGCCACCTCCGTGGGGTTACACGCATCCACATATGTGATTGTCATCCCAAATTGCTGTTGCAGCCTGGCCATCAGCTTCAACGTGATGCCGTACAAAGATCGAGCAACGATGACATGATCTCCGGCGGCTCCCAGTGTCAGGGCAACTGCAGCGATCGCTCCCATGCCGGAGGCGAAGACCGCAGCGGATTCGGCGTGTTCGAGATCTGAAATCGACTTCCCAAGCGCAGTATGATTCGGATTGCTGTCTCGCGTGTAGACGTATCCATGGGCAGTTCCCTGATAGAGTTCTGCCAGAGTGTTCAGGTCCGGCACATCAAACGCCGTGGTTTGAAAGATCGGCGGAGCGCTGGGCGTCGTGACAAATTCCGGAATGTGCCCCATGCGAGATGGGTGATCGTCGTTGCTCGTTGAGGCTGTCATTTTTATTTGTTTGGAACAGTCTGTTGATGGTCGGGAACATGTCCTGGCGGACAACGATCGTAGTGTATCTGGCAATTGCTGTATGCAGTGGAAGCACATCACGGCCTCTGCGATGCTGGTCGGCAGCAGTCCGGGGAAAAGCCAATTGAATGAGCGGCTTTCGCCTCGGGAAACGCTGTCCGCCTATGCCGGAAATACTGAACTTCCCGTACATTCTGATGTTCTATTCCGGCCTGTTTGTGTGGCCGATGCAGACGTGACCACTAAAGCCCCCAAATTAACAAAATGCCCATATGCCCCATATTGACGTTTGTGCTGAATTCCCTAGAGTCGGGGATGCGCGGGTAAGAGGCCAATATGAGTACTTGAGACAGTCTTTATTCAACC
>CALFOL010000395.1 GCA_937919915.1 uncultured Planctomycetaceae bacterium | reverse complement strand
CGACGAATCTTCCGTTCGGAAACTGGACGGAAGTTCTCAGCAGTGAACGTCTGACGCACCGTTGTCACATCCTCGAAGCGTCGGGCGAAAGCTATCGACTTCAGGACGCAAAGCGACGAAAACGAACGTCAGGTTCAAGCACGACGGCGACAACGACGAAATAACACATCAGAGGCTTGAGGACGCCTCAAGCAACCCTCGTCGTGAGCTGCCAGCCACGCTCCAGCGAGGAATTCTTTCAACCAGAGCGCTGCACTTTCCGCCCGCCAAGCGCCACACTTTCTCACCGCCGTCTACAGCGGATGAGAATGGACGAATCTTAGATCGACTGACGGGCCTCGAACAGATCATCTCGCAGGAAGAAATCATAAACGCTCTGAAAGCCACCGGCAAGCAGTCCGTTCGTCGGTGCAGGCTGACCAATGAAATCATGATCTGGGTGGTTCTCGCCATGGGACTGTTTACCGAACTTCCGATTCGTCAGGTTTTCAAAACCTGTCGAAGACTTCGCAAAGGGGAAGCGTCGCCCTGTCGATCCGCACTGTGCGTGGCGCGGCAGAGACTCGGCAGTGAGCCCCTGGTCTCGTTGTTCGAGTCTGTCGTCAAACCCATGGCAACCGAACAGACTCCGGGGCATTCTATAAAGGAATGAGAAACGTTTCGATCGATGGAACCGTGATGGATGTGCCCGACTGTGAAGCTCACCAACATCTGGGACGTGCGTCAGGCGGTAAGGGCGAAGGACCGTTTCCACAGTTGCGAAAAGTGAGCCTGGTGGAACTCGGAACGCACATCGAATTTGCCTTTGTGTATGGCGGCTGGAAGGACTCAGAAAAGAAGCAGGTCAAAGGCCTGTGGGATTCCATTCCGGAAGACGCGCTACTGATGGAAGACCGCGGCTTCTTCAGCTTCGAAAGCTGGAAATCGCTGTATTTGAAGCACAAACTGCTCATCCGTGTTACCAAATCGATGGTATTTCAACCGATCGAAATTCTTCCCGACCGGTCTTATCTGGCAAAGATTTACAAGAACAGCTGGAACCGAACCAATGATCGTCACGGCATTGTTGTTCGCATTGTGGAGTACACTCTGGACGATCCTCAGCGGACCGGACACAACGAGGTTCATCGGCTGATGACGAACCTGATGGCCGCCGAAGACTTTCCGGCCATGGAATTGATCATGGAGTATCACGATCGCTGGGAAGAGGAAATGGTTTTCGATGAACAGAAGACTCATCAGGATCCCTGCCGCGCAGAAAAGACGACCAACTTTCGCAGCGAGACCAGTGACGGTCTGAAGCAGGAAGTGCACGCTCTTTCTCTGGGACATTTCATCACGCGCATGATGATGCTGGAGGCCGCGAAGACGGTCAACATGGACACCGATCGGTTGTCGTTCAAAGGCTGCTTCCAAATCCTGAAAACGCGTCTGCCCGAATGTCACACGTTCACGGCAACCAGTTTCGGCGAGTGGTGTGATGCCGTCGTCTGGGAGATGAGCGGCGAAACGATTCCCGCTCGCCGCAACCGCATCAACCCGCGAGTCATCAAGCGAAAAATGTCACGCTGGAACAAATGCCGACCAGAGCATCGGAAACTCAAACCCTTGACCAAAACCTTTCCAGAGACTGTAGTTATGAATCTTTGAACGGTATTGGGGTTAAACGATCAGGCTAGGATTTCTTTGATGACGCGCGGGCCTGCTGCGGGGCCGATGAGTCTTTGGTCGAGGCCCTGCCAGGCAAAGCTGAAGTGATGTGGGTCGATGCCGAGTTGATGCAGTAGGGTGGCCTGGATGTCTCGAATGTTGACCGGATCTTCGCCGATGTAATACCCGATTTCGTCTGTGCTGCCGTAGGCTCCCGGTTTGATGCCGCCGCCAGCCATCCACATGGTGAATGCGTGGGGATGGTGATCGCGGCCGATGAAGCCCTTCTTGAGCTCGCTGCGAACGTTGTTCTGCATCATCGGTGTCCGGCCGAATTCACCGCCCCACACGATCAGCGTTTCGTCGAACAGGCCACGTTGTTTCAAGTCAGTGATCAAGGCAGCGATCGCGCGGTCGATCTGCTGACATTTGATCGGCAGAGTTTCGTCGATCGATTCGCCTGGTGACGATCCGTGATGATCCCAGCCCCAGTCGTACAGCTGCACAAACCGCACGCCGTTTTCGACCAGTCGTCGCGCCAGCAGGCAGTTGTTCGCGAACGTGGGGTCGTTGCCTTTGTACAGGACGCGCGGATCAGTTGCCGATTCTGCTTCGGAAACAAAACCGGGATTCGCACCGTACATGTTCAGGATATGTTTCGGCTCATCGCGAATGTTCATCACTTCCGGAACGGATATCTGCATGCGGAAGGCGAGTTCGTACTGTGCAATGCGTGTCAGTGTTTCCGGATCGCCGATTTGCTGGTGCTGAATTTCGTTCAGGTCTTTGATCGCATCGAGTGTTTTTCGCCGGACCGAACGCTTCATGCCTTCGGGATTCGAAAGATACAAAATCGGTTCACCTTTGGTCCGGCATTGCACTCCCTGGTACAGTGTTGGGAGAAAGCCGGAGCCCCATAACGATTTGCCGGCACTCGGAGTTTTTCCGCCGGACGCCAGTACCACAAATCCAGGCAGGTTGTCGTTTTCGCTGCCGAGTCCATAGTTCACCCACGACCCAATCGACGGCGAGCCGGGAAGTGAATTTCCCGTTTGCAGCAGTAGCTGTGCGGGTGAGTGATTGAACTGTTCGGTGTGAACGGTGCGGATGACACAAACGTCATCGATGACGGATGCCAACCCCGGCAGCAGTTCGCTGAGCCACTGACCGGTTTGCCCATGCTGTCGATAACGAAACTGCGGGCCCAGCATCGTGGGTGTGCCCTTGATGAACGCGAAACGTTTGCCTTCGAGGTATTCCTTCGGGCATTCGGCGCCGTGGAACTTTGCGAGTGCGGGCTTGTGTTCGAACAGTTCCAGCTGCGACGGCGAGCCGGCCATGTGCAGGTAGATGACGGACTTTGCTTTGGCAGGAAGTTTCCATCCTGCGTCGTCGGCATAGCCATTCTGGGCGAGCAGCGATTGCAGCGCTAACGCGCCGAAGCCCATTCCGGTCTGACCGAAAAAGTGGCGTCGGGTATTTGCCTGAGCTTGTTGAAGTTGTTCTGGTTCGTGCATGGGTTGGGTTTGATGAGTTGACGAAACGATGTAGCGAAGCTCGTCAAGAGTTTCGGCCAAATGGAGGGAGTTCTGTTTGCCGAAAGTCTTGACGACTTTCGCTACCAGTGTCGGTTTTAATTTGCAGCTTACGCGGACTACGGTTTCGTTAACGTTTCGTCCAGGTTCAGCAGCACGTTGGCCACAGCGATCATCGCGGCGTCAGAAGTTTTGCTTCCAGATGCCTGAACGAGCATTCTTTGTGCTTCACTGCCTTCCGGGAATTCCTGCTGCATGGTTTCGTACAATGCCACAAGCCGAGCAAGTTCAGGGAACTTCGGGGGACGGATCAAGACCATTTGGAACAGTGGCTTTAAGCTGTCGGCATGATCGCTTCCCCGGAATTTACCAGCGCGATTTGCCAATGCTCCTGCGGCCTCGACGAATGAGACTTCATTTAGCGTGACCAGCGCTTGCAGTGGCGTATTGGTTCGAATTCTGCGGATCTGACAAACTTCGCCGCTGCCCGCGTCGAACGTCAGCAACGCTGGATGAGGACTGGTGCGTTTTAGGTAAGTGTACAGCGATCGCCGATAGCGGTCCGGTCCGGTTGCGTTTTCCCATTTCAGACCGCTGTATGTCGACTTCCACACACCCGGAGGTTGCGGCGGCATGACGGACGCCCCGCCGACTTTTTGCGTCAACAGGTTGGCCAGGCTGAGCGCCTGGTCACGCACCGTTTCGGCACTCAGGCGAACTCGCGGGCTGCGACTCAGTAGTCGGTTGCGAGGATCAGCCGCTTGCTTTTCCGGGGTGATCAGGGCGGCCTGTTGATAGGTTGACGACAGCACGATGGAGCGAATGAGTTGCTTGAGTGACCATTCGTGTTCACGGAAGTCGACCGCCAGCCAGTCCAGGAGTTCGGGATGGCTGGGTGGCAATCCCTGAGTGCCGAAGTCTTCTTCTGTTTCGACGATGCCGATCCCGAACAGTCTCGCCCAGATTCGGTTGACCGTCACGCGAGCGGTCAACGGATTCTGTGGCTGCAGCAACCAATCGGCGACTCCGGCGCGGTTTCGCGGTGCGCCTTCGGGGAGCGGACCGAATAACTCCGGAACCGCTGCTTCGACGGCGTCGCCGGGATCTAGGAAGTTGCCGCGATTGTGGATCTTTGTCGTGCGTTGTTTGTTCGCCGCAAGGTCTCGCATGATCGGAGTGTTGGCGATCGTCTTGCGGACGTTTTCCAGGCGTGTTTTTGAAACCTTGACACGTTCGTCGCCGGATTCAGGCGAAGCCTTGTGTCGTGCTTCCAACAGCTTGACGGTTCGTCCTGCCGCATCGAAAGACCGAGCCTGTACTTCTGTGGGCGTAAATAATGTTGGCGAATCGTCGCCGCGGTCGGCGTCTTCCGTTTGGTTGAAAAACGCGTAGAACGAATAATAGTCGCTCTGGGTGATCGGATCGTATTTGTGTGAATGGCATTTCGCACAGCCCATCGTGAGTCCCATCCAGACCTGCATTGTGGTGTCGACGCGATCTTTGACAGCAGCGACGCGGAATTCTTCGTTGTCTGTTCCGCCTTCATCGTTGGTCATTGTGTTGCGATGAAAGGCCGTTGCGATAAGTTGGTTGGTGTCCGGATCGGGCAGCAAATCACCAGCCAGTTGTTCGCGAGTGAACTGATCGAACGGCATGTCGTTGTTGAGTGCTTCAATGACCCAGTCGCGGTAACGCCACATGGTTCGAGGCAGGTCTTTTTCGTAGCCCTTGGTGTCCGCGTAGCGGGCCAGATCCAGCCACATTCTGGCCCAGTGTTCGCCAAACGCACTGGACTTCATTAATCGGTCGACGACCTTTTCGATTGCGTCATCGGTTTCATCGGCCACGAAGGCATCCGCTTCAGTCACCGTTGGCGGCAGGCCGGTGAGATCCAGCGACAGTCTGCGGATCAATCGGTAGCGATCGATTGGTTCTGAAGGCGACAGATTGGCAGCTTCCAGTTTGGCGAGGACGAAGTGATCGAGCGGATGTTTCGGCCAGGTTTTGTTTTTGACGTCCGAGAGCGGCGATTTGTTTGGTGGAATGAACGACCAATGGACGTCGTACTTCGCGCCGGATGCGATCCATTCACGCAGCAGGCGTTTTTCGTCGGCGTTCAGTTGATGTCCGCTGTCCGGCGGTGGCATGACGAACTCGGGATCGTTGCTTTCGATGCGTTTGATGAGTTCACTGGTTTCCGGCTTTCCCGGGGCGACCGCTTGTTTACTGTCATGGTTTTCTACGGCACCGGCAGCTGTGTCGAGTCGCAGGTCGGCTTCGCGTGAGCCCTCGTCCGGGCCGTGGCAGCCGAAGCAGTTGCGAGCGAGGATGGGGCGAATGTCACGATTGAAGTCCGGCGCGGGTTCGGCACCAAGCGAAGGACCAGCGACGATGAATGTTATGCATAATGCGACGCGGTAAAACTGCATGGTAAACTCGCTGTCAGCCATTTTATGGCAGTAGGGTACTCTCGTGCGTACCGAACACATTCATCGTCGGGTTTTGATCGCGACCGTTTTGGTTTTCGTCGTTGACCGTGGCCGTCATGCGGCTGCATGGCCTACACCTGGTCGAGCGGTTCGGTCGCGTCTCCGAAAGTGTCGGAGTTCACGCCCATCTTGTCCATCATGCTGAGGTACAGTCGACACATCTGTCGGTTTGGTTTGTCCATGTAGTCCAGATTCTGTCCGCCTTTGATGCGGCCGCCCCCGCCACCGACCATGACCACCGGCAGTTGATTCGCATCGTGGTGACCATTCAGCATGCTCGAACACAGCATCAGCATCGAATTGTCCAGCAGCGTGCGATCGCCCTCCTGCACGGCGTCCATTTTGCGAGCGAGATACTCCACCTGTTCCAGAAAGAACTGGTTCACCTTCAACCAGTCGTCAGTGTCGTTGTGCGACAGCAGGTGATGAATCATGTAGTCCACACCGAGATGCGGAAACCGCAGCGTGCCATGGTCGTTATTCAGTTTCAGGGTGCAGACTCGCGTGGTGTCGGTTTGAAACGCCAGCACAAGAATGTCACACATCAGTCGCATGTGTTCGACGATATCCTGCGGGTACCCATCTTTCGGCCGCGGCATGTTTGGCTCTGTCAGAGTCGGTCGCCAGCCCTGCAGTTCGCCGCGAATGCCGGCTTGACCGATCCGTTGTTCGACTTCACGAACCGAATTGAGATATTCATCCAGCTTTTGCTGATCGAGCGTACTGATTTCTCGGCGAAAGTCACGAGCGTCTTCCAGCACGGCGTCAAGCACGCTCTCGTCGCCTTTCTGAGCCGCGTCTTTGAAGAGCGAGTCGAATGCCAGAGCGGGATAGACTTCCAATGGTGTTGGCGTCGTCGGACTGCTCCAGGAAATATGCGAGCTGTAGAGCATCGAATAATTTTTGTGGACAGACGGGTTGGCCTTTTCGCAGCCCAGGACAAGGCTCGACAGCTTGGTTTGCCGTCCGACGTGTTGAGCGACCAGTTGGTCGACGCTGGTTCCACTGCGAATGGTTCCGCCAGGAGCCAGCGGTGCACCGGACAACAGGTTGCCCGTTTGTGAACTGTGAATGTTGCCCTTCGTTGCTTCAGCGTTGTAGAGCCCGCGAACGAACACCATGCGATCTCGAAAGTCGTTCAGCGGTTGCAGAACCTTTCCAAGTTCCATGTTCGCGCCTTCGCCCTTGGCCCACCATTCACCATTGTGGTAGCCGCAGCCGGAGAACAGAATCGCCATGCGCGTCGGCGCTTCGCTGCCGGGTTGTTTGGGTTTGGCGTCATCTCCCCAGACCGGCAGCGATTCCATCCATGGCAAAGCCATGCTGACGCCGAGACCTCGAAGCATTGTGCGGCGAGAGAAGTGGTGTTTGATCATTGTGCGGGCCTTTGGTTCGGTTAAGGTTCCGGAACAGTCAGTTGTCGGCAGATGACTCGGGCAAAAACGTCTGGAATTTCTCTGTGCCGCGGAATAGGAACACGTGTGCCCGTTGCCGGGTTTTCATAGATGGTGTGACTTCTGCCTTCCCGCACAAACTCACAACCATGTGATTCGAGGTGTCGGAGCAGGTCACGCCGTTTCATTCTGCACCGACCCCCGTTGACATGGAGAGTTGCTGGCCAGTTTGGAGCATGAGATGGATTGGTTCTTCAAGTTCCGCATCTGCGTCGGTCACAGCTGGATCCGCGACCGGAAGCGGTTCGCCCTTCAGGAGACTCGTTTCGGCCATGTCTCGCAGTGCCGTTGCCAGATTCTGGCGGGCTTCATCAAGCGATGTGCCGTACGCAACAGTCCCCGGGAAGTCGAGGACTGTTCCGATCAGAACGCCGTCGATGGTCTTATAGCTAGACGTGTAAGTCAGCATCGTTTTTCTCCTACGGCTTTCCGTGATGATTCCGTCCGCGGATTTCACGGAATTGTTTGCTGGTGACGATAGATTCTACCGCAATGTGGAAACGGTAGTCATGCGTTTTTAGCGTTTTCAGCATGTCGTCGAGTAATGGCTCGTCTGATAGCTGGATCTCGCGGCCTAGAGCATATCCCAGCAGTTTGCGGCAGAATTGTCGCACGATGTCGTCGCGCCGCTGGTTGGCCAGGTAGTCTCGCAGGCCGTCGATGCCGTCGATTTTGGGGCCGTTGAACAGTGTCGTTGTTGTGTCGACGGCAACCGGGCGCACTCGACCGATCGCGTCGTATTGTTCCAGGGCGAAGCCGTACGGATCGATGCGAGCGTGACACTTGGCACACGCCGGATCTGAGCTGTGCTGTTCAATCAGCTGCCTCGCCGTCAGGCCGGTCGGAACATTCTCGGGCAGCTGAGGAACGTTCGCAGGTGGTCGTGGCAATCGTTCGCCGAGAAGTGTTTCCGAAACCCAGTTGCCGCGGAGGATGGGGCTCGTGCGAGACGCTCCTGATTGACTGGCCAGGACGGTGGCCATTGTGAGGATACCACCGCGTTTATTTAAACGGGCGTTGTCGACGCGTTGCCATGCTTCGCCCGTCACGCCATCGATGCCATAGTGCTTTGCGAGGCGTTCGTTGAGGAACGTATGGTCGCTGTTTAACAGACCGAGGATCGAACCGTTGTTGCGGAACATGTCTTCGAAAAACTGCACGGTCTCTTCGTACATGTCTGATCGCAGCGTTGCGAATTCCGGATACAGCGATTCATTCTTGTCGTCGTTTTGGTCGAAGTCGCGAACGTGCAGCCATTGGCAGGCGAAGTGAATGGCGAGGCGGCGGGTCTTCAGGTCGGCGAGCATGCGGTGCGTTTGCTGCAGGACTGTATCTTCAGCCGCGGACGGACCTCGCCTGTCGCTACCGCCTAAACGATTGGTAGTTGCCACTGATTGAAGCTCTTCGTCCGGCATTGAGGACCACAGGAAATAGCTCAGGCGGCTGGCGAGTTCCAAATCAGTAATGGCCGCTGCGTCCGAACCACGGCCTGCGGTTTCGTGGCGATACAGGAATGTTGGCGACGTCAGCGCGCGAGCGATCAACAAACGGACCGCGTCGTCGTGAGGAAGCTCTTTCTGTCGCAACTGCTGATAGAGTTCCCGCAGGCCTTGCTGTTCAGCGTCCGTCAGTGGCCGACGCCATGCTTTGGCCGCTAGATCCAGTGCGGCGTTCACGTGCGACGGCTCGCTTTCCACAAGTTGTTTTCGAAACGCTGCGGCTCGTGCCAGGACTGTTGGTTTCATTTTGTCCCATGGTTCGACCATGTCCGGGCGGTCCTGCGTTGAGAATTCCCGAATCTGTTCCAGCGACACCACCAGCTGTAAAGGTTCCTGACTGATGTAGAAGAGTTCGGCCCACAACTGATCGAGCTCCGCTGCTTGCTGCTCATTCAGCATCAGCCGTTTGAATAAGTCGTCTTCCCGGTGGAAGAGCGTCGCCGTGACGACTTCGTCGACCGGGACGATCCGGGCATAGCACGCGGCGAAAGGAAACAGATTGCGGAAATCGGCGAACGCGGACTCCGTTTGTTTACGTGCCTCGCTGCCTGGAGCACAAACGATGACGCTGGTTGACGCGTCATTGTTCGGTGGGACAGTGCCGGCCGTGAGTTGAGTGGTTCCCTCGCGCCCATGCTCGCTGTCGACGGTGCCGGTCACCACGAGTTCTCGCCCGGCGAACTCAGCGGGGATGTGGAATTCTTCGGCTGCTGGGGCTTTGACTACCAGCTGTTCGGCGTCGATCGCGTGTCCCATCGGGTGCGTCCCGAATCGCGGATCGCGTTCGATCTGTGCCAGTAACTGGTCGTTCAACGGGATGGTCAACGAATGTAGTTGGTGGTACAGCAGTCCGTCGGGTGTTGTCTGCTGATCGCCCTCCGGTGCCGGTCCCGTCGCGAGTACACGCACTTGTTCAGCGATGGTTTCTCGGTTGGCGGCATCCTCGATCCACTTGGCCAGCAGCGATCCGGGCGGGGCCGCAGTGGATTCCGATTGGTCCGCATTCAGCTGATCCATCGGGCCGGAATAAAAGTGCCACGTGTCGTTGTTGCCGAAGCCGTCGGCGTGCGGATTGCCTTCCAGCAGATTGCCCGAGTTGTCTTTCGCAGCGTTCCAGATGCGTTTGTCGCCCGTTGTTTCAGTGATGGTGAATTCGACAGCGGTCAGGTCGCAGGAATGATTCCCCTGTCGCGGTCCCACGATCAACGACACCAGTTCGCCCTTCGTGACGGCGATAGTTTGCGGTGGGATCGTTGCGGAACCGGCTGTAGCGAAGTCTCCTTCGGCCAGTCGTTTTGCGGCAGAACCGCTGCGGTGCTGCACCAGCCATTCCACGCCATTGCCGCATTCCGGGTGGGCGTCGGACAGTGATGCGTCGACCTGGATGATGCCGTCGATCGGACTTCGCCAGCCGATGGCGACGAACAAAGTGGGCGACGGGTGCACGACCAGTGAGTGTGGTTTCGAAATGCCTGGGATTCGCACCTGCTGATCGGACGAATTCGCGGTGACAGACGGTGTTTCCGGCACGCCCCAGCCCGCGATGAAGTCATAGGTTGCATTAGGCAGCTTATTGATGAAGTGTTCCGTGACTTGTACCGGCCCGGCGACTCCCGGCAACAGGTATTTGGCCCACACGTCCAGCAACTGTGGATTCACCTTGTGCCGTTTCGCCACTTCTTCAACGACTGCATCGCCAGTGATGTCCGCGGCGGCTTTGAGATACTGCGTCGTATTGGCCAGCAGTTCGTGGCGTAGCTGGTCCTGCAGTTTCTTGAGTCCCTGAACGTCGCGTAGATTGATTGCTGGCTGTCCGGCGAGTTCCAGACGAGCGTTTTGCCAGCGGACGTAGTCGTGTTGATTGCCGTCTCCCGCATCGGTTGCTGAGAGGTAAACTGAGATGTCTTGTCCGTCCGCGGGCTTCGGAAGCTTCAGGCGAAATTCCTGCCGATCAGCGACTGGCGTCAGCGGGCCCATCCATGATGTGGGCGCTCCTTCGCGACCGACATGTCCGACCACGTTGAATTTCCAAACCAACGGTTGCCACTTCGAAATCAATGCGACCATCTCTGACACATCGCCCTGCTCCGCCGTCATCCATTGCCGTCGCAGTCGCTGTAGCAGAAAGGATGGCGATTCTTCTTCGTTGCTGAATGTCTGCCACAGTCTTTCCAGATAGACGGGACTCAGTCCGCGTTCCGCAGCGATGTCCGCGACGACGATTGTCTTTCCTGCTCGAACGGCGTCACGAACCGCGATTGTGGCTTTGACGTAGTCAGTGATCGGGATGATGCCGCCCTGATTCGTTTCGAACTTGATTCCCTGCAGGTCGACTGCAGTACCCTCACCGGCTGTGGTGTACTGACCATACAAACTGCGAATTTTCGCCAACAGATCGTCGGTCAAATCTCGCCGCGATCTGTGCGGCGAAAACCGAATACCATCCGGAAGCAATGCCGCGTGTTCTGCGATCTGTTTTCCGGCGTCGAGGTACTTCTGCACCAGCGACGGTGACATCACAAGTCCGCTGCCGGTGTTGGTGAAGCCTTCACCGGCGGCTCCATCGATGGGGAATTCCGCCGCGGGGTCCAGCGAATCAACGCCCGTCAGATCGCGAATCGTGTAAGTGTATTCGGCATTGCTGAGTCGTCGCAGTACCACAGGCCCCGGATCCCCGGCGCGAGCTTTCGCCTCTGCTGCCAGATAGTCTCGGACCCACTTCCGGACCAGTTGCCGTTCGCTGTCCGTGAGCTGCGGTTCGTCTTTCGGTGGCATCTGCTCGCTATCCAGCATCTCGCGAACTTTGATCCAGACGTCCGGTTGCCGTTTAGCGTCCGCCAGGGAACGAAACTGCCCGAGGTCGATATCGGCTTCCGTTAGTTTTCCGGAATGACATGCGAAGCAGAATTTCATCAGCAGAGGTTCGATGGACTCCGCGTAGTCAGCCCCAGGAGATGCCTCGTCCGCTGCAACGCAGGAAGACCAGACCGCGAAAATCAGGGCGCACAGCAAAGAATGGATGAGGGACGATTTTGTCATCGGCGGTCTTGCTGGGATGGAGATTGTCCATGGCGTCATGCGGACA
>CALFOL010000394.1 GCA_937919915.1 uncultured Planctomycetaceae bacterium | reverse complement strand
TGATGAGAGGCGCCGGTCGCCGCGTCGCGAGGCACAAATGCTGTCGGCCGAGCTACATGATGGTTGCCGGATCATGCTGTACTTCCCCGAAACGTCGCTCATCGGTGTGGATCCCGGACCCGCCGAGTACGCGTTCTATGAATCGATGATACAGGATCCTTCGGTAAGACAGCTTCCTGCAGATTTCCTGTCTTCGATAGATGACCCTTCTACCCGACAGAGGTTGCAACGCTGGCTGTCGGAATTCCAACCAAGCCCTTCTGTAAACGCAGCGATTCAGGCTCGAAAAGACCATATTGATACTGTCGAAGCGGAAAGCAATCGGATAACTGCTGCTCTGCTCCGCATGGATACTCTCGCTTATCCGCTAACGATTATTGCGATGATGTTGGGCGTGATTGCCCTCGGTCACATGCTGAAGTGGACAGCTCAAAGCATCATTCTGAATCAGGGTGGTACAATTTCGGCCGAATCAATTCGTGGTGCTGAAATTGCACTGCTATTGATGGCGGGGATGTCGATTGTTGACCTGGTGTGGACCATCCTGGCGGGTCAGGCCGGAGCGATGCGAGAGGTGAATCCTCTTGCTGCGGGACTGATTGATTCACCGATGTCGCTGGCAGTCTTCAAGATTACAGCAACGTCACTTGGATTTGCGTTGCTATACGTACTGCGAACACAGCGACGCGGTCAGGAAGTGACCTGGTGGATGTGCCTTGTTTGTGTGTTGGTGACTTTCCGCTGGGTGATGTTTGATTCGATGAATGCGTGAGCGGCAGGCCCGCAGCGCATTCGAGCCGCCGCTTGGGATTTCCAGAAACTTCGTGCACCGTGCGTGGGGCATTTTGAGTGAGGCGTCAGGTTTTTTTGCGGGTACGGCCACGGTTCCTTTCGTGTGCGCAGGTCGACGAATTCTAACTTGAACCAAACAAGTCGATGAGACTGACTTGCTGAGTGTTCCGCTGGCGTTTATCGTCGTAAGTGCCTGTCCTTGTCACTTCACGTGGAATCGCCAAATGAGTTTCTCCTGCCTTCGTTGTCTGCTGTTGTTTTGTGCCATCTTTTCTGTCTCTGCAGTGAAGGCTGATCGCCCGCCAAACGTTGTCGTGATTTTCATCGACGATATGGGCTATGCGGATATCGCTCCTTTCGGGGCAACGAGCTACGAAACACCGCATCTGAATCGAATGGCCAAAGAGGGCCGGATCTTTACAGATTTCTACGTCACCCAGGCTGTGTGTTCGGCGTCTCGTGCGGGTTTGATGACTGGTTGCTACAACGTCCGCGTTGGCATTATGGGGGCGTTAGGGCCGAAGTCGGATATCGGGCTCCACGAAGACGAAGTCACGCTGGCCGAAATCTGCAAGCAGAAAGACTACACGACGGCCTGCTATGGCAAATGGCATCTGGGGCACCACAGGAAATTCCTGCCGATGCAGCATGGTTTCGACGATTACTTCGGCCTGCCCTACAGCAACGACATGTGGCCGTACCATCCGGGAGTCTTGCATCTGTCAATGGAGGAGCGTCTGAGAAAATGGCCTCACCTGCCTCTGATTGACGGGAACGAAGTCGTCAACGATGAGGTGGACGATGAAGCTCAGGAACAATTGACGACTGCCTATACCGAAGCGGCTGTGGAGTTTATTGAAGACAACAAAGACGCTCCGTTTTTCTTATATGTGCCACACAGTATGGTGCATGTGCCACTGTATGTTTCCGAGAAGTTCAAAGGCAAAAGCAAGGCCGGGCTGTTCGGCGATGTGATGATGGAAGTGGACTGGTCTGTTGGGCAGATTCTGGACTCGCTGCGAAAGAACAAGCTGGAAAATGACACGCTGGTGATCTTCACAGCTGATAACGGCCCGTGGCTGAGCTACGGCGATCATGCAGGCAGCGCCGGTCCATTGCGAGAAGGCAAAGGAACGATGTTCGACGGTGGTTGTCGCGAGAGTTGTGTCATGTGGTGGCCAGGAAAAATTCCTGCGGGAACAACCTGCAGCGTCCCGGCGATGACGATCGATATTTTGCCAACTGTTGCTGGATTGATCGGCGCAAAACTGCCGGACCACAAAATCGACGGTCGGGATATCTGGCCGTTGATGGCGGGTGAAGACGGCGCTGAGTCTCCCCATGAGGCGTACTTCATGTATTATGGCAAACAGTTGCAGGCTGTTCGTAGTGGAAAATGGAAACTCCATTTTCCTCACGGCTATCGCACGATGGCTGGCAAGCCCGGCGGCAGGGAAGGAATTCCCGCAGATTACTCGCAGGCAAAGATCGGGAAAGAGTTGTTTGATCTGGACGCTGATATCGGCGAAACCACCGACGTCGCCAGCAAGCACCCGGAAATTGTAGAACGGCTGTCAGCCCTGGCCGATGCAATGCGGAAGGACCTCGGTGACAACGGCGTCGAGGGATCGGGGCTGCGACCAGCAGGAAAACGGTAGAGGCGATCGGGCCAGTATATAGTCCGGTGATTCCGCAGTGATGGAGCGATTCTCGAAATACTGCAGGCGAACAGCATTACCGATATCGAGCACCAGAGAATTGTTGAATGCCCGCAAGCCGCGCGTCCTCGGTCAGATTTGTGAAAGCGCTCGACGCATCGACACGTATTCTACGCATACGTGAAATGGCGAATGCCGTTGAGTGGGACCGGCATTCGGATGATTAAATGAAGCACGAATCTGCCTCAAGCTGACGACATCGGATATTGCCAGCAACCTGACGACGTTGCTGCTCTCAGGATTCGAAATGTCAGTTACATTCGGAGGAACCTGTGACTTCCCGCGACACAAAACGCGCACTCCGATCAAGTGCCATTCCACGAGTTAAAACTGGTCAGGCCGCACATCCGTCGAAGTCTTCGTATCTGCATATGTAACCGGGTTCCTTAGCCCTGTTTCTCTCTTCTTCAAATCTGTTCAACACCGCATTCTCGATCCTGCCGCGAAGCTCAGCGTTAATCGGATGAGCGATGTCTGCGAACAGACGACGTTGATCACCCGAACTGCGTTTACTCACGAGTCGTGTTCCCCAGCCCTGACAAAACCGAGCCTGAAGATCATTCTTAGTAGTACAATCGATGCACTTCGCCAACGTCTTGCGACTCGGCATGGCGATGAACAATCCCTTTGGGCCGTGAATAACTTTCACGTCACGTATAACAAACTCGGCGTCGAAATTGATGCAGCAAAATGCCTGCAGGAGGCCCTCATTAGGTATCAACTTGATTTTAACGTCGGTGAATTTCACAGTGAGCTTTCTGGGTATGGGACTGATCGACTCTTCTACAGCGTATTACGCTGACCTGTCGCCGCGGGGCACGCGTTTCGATCGAAGCAAACCTGCTCCCGCGAGCGAGTGCCGTTCACGACAATAAGTAAACTCTTCTAATATCGTTCGACGGCATGTTCATTTATCAGAGTGATAAATTCGGTGCAGTCGACCGGCTTACGAAGGAAATGAGTCGCACTGGACGCGAGGCATCGCTGTCGACTCAACGTTGACGAAATGGCGACGATTGGGAAAGTGAATCC
>CALFOL010000393.1 GCA_937919915.1 uncultured Planctomycetaceae bacterium | reverse complement strand
CATCAATTGCTCAACCACATCCAGGGCTACGTGGGTATCCGGACAAGCTGCTAGCTGCCGATTCTCCAGATCCAGCAGAATCAGCACAGTTCGCTGCGAATCGAAAGTAACGCCCTGCTTAGTCGCTTGTAGAATCCACTCAGCCTGCAGTCGATCGGTATAGGCGACGGTCGCTTGCGACCCTTTCCCCGATGTCTGAACCACCACAACGAAATATGTTTGCGGAGATTGTTTTTCGACGTCTCGAATAAACCGTTCAAGGGGCTGCCATTTCGCTGTATCAGGGCCTGAAATGCTGACTCGCTGCCCGGTAAACGGCGGCATCGGGCATTGCGCGGCCGTGTGCCTGGCGGTGGCCGTAGATAAACCAAGGCTGAGCAGAACGGCAAATAAATATCGAGCACAGACAGGCGACAATCGAAACATCACGAGACTCCGGAAAACGGTTTGTCGCCATATAACCGGTGATCTGGCTGATGTTAGATATGACGCTGAACAATGTTCTCCAGCACAAAAGTTCGCGAAAACCACGGCAATCGGAACGGTTCGTTTTGAAGAGGTTTACCAGCACGAAGCGCCAGCGAGTGAATACGTCGAAACTCAGGAGATTCACTTGCTTGCGCCGCGTGCTCTGTTGAAACAAAGTCACTGGAATCCAACGGCCATGTGGATGACAATCTTCTGCATCATCAGGCCTGCCGACGTGTGCTCATGAAATCGAGCCGCACCGAAACGCTGAATAGAGCCGCTAATTACGGAGAATCCAGGATGGATGGCACACAGGAAATGGACGTTATGCCTCAGCGGCCACGAGTCCGGTCAATTCGCTTCAAGTTTTTTGCAGGCCTGGCGGTTGCTGTGATGGCGCTGCTGGGACTGGAAGGCGTCCTTCGCTTGCTGTTACCGGAACCGGCGAATTCGCGATTTCACCAGATCAATCAGATCGTCGTTTTTCTGGGGACTCAGGAATCGGATTTGATGCTGGACTACGACCCCGAACGATTTTGGAAGTTGAAGTCGGGCATCGTCATTGATGATCCCAACAACCTGTTCTGGCAGGGTACGGTCTCGAATTCACTCGGCTTTCGTTGTGCTGAGTTTTCACTGGAACGATCTCCTGAGTCCTTGCGAGTCGTTTGTTTCGGAGACAGCAGTACTTTTGGTATCGGCTCAAAAGTGGAAGACACCTGGCCGTCGCAGCTTCAATCCCTGATCGAAAACTATGGGTATTCCGGTGCAAAGAAAGTCGAAGTCATCAACGCCGGGGTGCCGGGATATTCATCTCACCAGGGACTGCAGCACATGCGACAGGAACTCGATCGGCTACAGCCGGATGTTGTTATGGCTTCTTACGCGAACAATGATTTCTGGCACTGGGATCAGACCACAGATGCCGATCATGCCTCAGGATTTTCGGGTAACAAAAGGCTTCGAAGGACCTTTCTGAAGAGTCGTGTTGTCCAGGTGCTGGCTGACATGACGGATCGATTTCGTTCCGGTCCACAGACTGTCAGCAACTCAACTCCGTCGCCCAATCAGCATTGGGCTCAGGCTGCAACGTTGAACTACGTCAGCCCCATCGACGAATGGACTCGTCGAGTCCCACTGGATGCGTTCCGTGACAACGTGAATCAGATGGCTAACCTGTGTGAGACACGAAGACTGCCTCTGATTCTGGTGAAGTGGCCGGACCAGCCACAGTCGCTTGGTCGCTGGAGTCCGCGAATCGAATACCAGGATGTTCTGGATGAAGTCGCGGTCGCTCGAGGACTTCATGTCGCGGATGTTGTGTCAGTTTTTCAGGACAACCGCAGTTGGGCGGCCCATACTTACATTCCCAACGACATTGTACACGTTAACCGTGATGGCAATCGGCTGGCTGCATCTGCCGCGTTCCAGGCGTTGTGCGAGGTGATTGAGCGGAACGAATCTTCTGCGGAGCTGACGAATTAATTGTGTCTGTGTGATCGGAGTTTCATGTATATCGCTCCTGTTCGTGGCGAAGTCCGGTTGGGACATTTGTTACTCGTGACTCTGCTTGTGTTCGTGTGGGCATCTTCCAGCCTGTGCAGCGCTGAAGATGTTGTGGTGATCAACAGCGTGGCACTGACAGAGTTTCTGAAACGCTTCGACGTTCTCGAACATCGCGGTTTCGTGAAGACTCAGCGAGCAGGCTCGACCGGGATCGGATACACCCTGGAGACAATGCTGAAGATCGAGGAGAACAATTCGCCGCGCGGCGATTTGCCGGGGATGGAGATCAAGGCTTATCGTGACGACGAAAAGGAATTCGACGACCACGAAAAGATGAATCTGTTCCTGAAAGAGCCGACGTGGGTTGACGGCAAAACGTCAGCGGCACGTATTCGGGACTACAGCTAAGCAGTCGCTTATATGTTTTCGCACATAATGATCTGCGAATGTCCCTTGCCCTGCAGGCTGTGGCTGTCATTGATATGTGCGATTATTTGTGGGCGGGTGCTTATGTCGATCCGACTGGTCGGCGGCGTGGTATCAATCCGTGACCTGCAAAGCCAACGACCGCGGACTGCAGCTGCGCATTGACCGTCCTTCAGACCGGCTGAACCTGTTGCGGAATGATGTTGTTGTGGGCTACTGGTCGTTCCTGGTGTTGCAACAGCGACTTCAGGAGAAGCACACAGAAGCAGTCTTCGTCGCCGCGGAAACGCGTGGCACCGGCAAGGACGAAGAGTTCCACTATCAAACGGTGACGTACTGTGCGAAACCGCACGTCGAAAAGCTGTTGCAGCTGGTCGACAGTGGCGATGTGATTCTGGAACTTCGCATGCACATCAAGTCCACCGGTGGAGCACGCAATCACGGCACGGCGTTTCGGGTTCGCAAGCACCGACTGGTCGACCTCTACGACGTGCACGTCAGATGCCGACCGCCGGTCGTGCCCGTGGCTGTTCCGTAAGCGATATCTTGATTTAGAATTCCCAGTTCAGGCCGAGGTTGAACTGGTTCTGCCAGTAATCAGTTCGCTGGGTCTTGAGCTGCAGGAAGCGTCCGTCGATCGGGTTCGACTGCCAAACGATCGAACCGTTCGGGTCAGCCACTTCACCAATCCAGGTGTAGGTCCAGCCGAGTCGCAGTCGAGCGTGTTCGAGTTGCCAAACGTCCCGCAGCACGGGGATGCGGGAGAAGAGCGGCAGCTCAGCCATCAGCGATTGCTCAAACATCGGCGAGATGTGTGTGGAAGTCGCGGTGTCTGTGAAGGCATTGGCCGTCAGTTGCCCGGACAGTGTCGATGTGTCGAACAGCTGGTCCTGAATGACCTGGCCTGCCGGGTCACTCACATCGACCGCGTTGCTGAGCGCGTTTCCGATGTTGTCACCGGCGAGGTCCATTTTTTCTGTGTTGACCAGCGCACCGACTCGAGTCGACCCCGAGAACGTGACGTCCTTCTTCTTGGCGACTTCGTACTCGATCCCTGCTTCCGGTCCGGCCATGCTGCTGCGAACGTTGCTGTTTAGAAACGAGCGGACCAGAATTTGTCGAGAGGTATCGGTCACCAGATTTACAAAGTTCAGAGTTCCGTTTTCAGCCACGTTGTCGATCAAGCCATCGTTGTCGTTGTCAACTC
Organism: uncultured Planctomycetaceae bacterium; assembly: GCA_937919915.1. Lineage (GTDB taxonomy): Bacteria > Planctomycetota > Planctomycetia > Planctomycetales > Planctomycetaceae > Fuerstiella. Next base: position 4,873 of record CALFOL010000393.1, on the reverse strand, counting down.
CGTCCGGAGTATTGACATCGTAGTCCAGTCCGGAATCCGCTCCGAAAAATCCAATGCCTTCCTGCAATCGAAAGAATCGACCGCCGACGATCGGTCGGACCTGAAGGTTGCCTTTTTCGTAAAGTGGCGAAGCACTGAAGTGAAATCCCGTGCCATACGATTGCACTTCATGTTTCAGAATGAATTCCAGGTCAAACAGCTGGTTCGTGCCGAATGAGTCCAGAATGCCGGGACCGACGGCTTCGCCTGTTTGAATTCCAATGCCACCCAGCGGGTAAAGCTGACGGTCAAGAATTTCTGAAGTGGTTCCCAGAATGGAATAATCGTCGGCATCCGCGTTGTCGAACAGCCGAGCCCCCAGGATTTGATTAAATACCACCGGTCGCTCATCAACCCCGTGAAGGTTTGTTGGCAGTGCCCCATTACTGACGAAGCCACCCGCCTGCAGCAACAGCAGGTCCTGCGAATGAGGACGTCGCAGGTTGGCTCGAGCGTCAAACGTGTTCGTCGATGAACCGTTGTAGGCGACGTTCCATGCGAAACGCCATCCCGTCTGGTTTTTCAGTCCACCGCTCAGGCGAATTCCCTGATTCTCATTCGCCAACAGCAGTCCGATATCGTGCCGTGCAAATGTAGGCAGGGTCAGAGCATCAGGAAACGTGACGTTTGAGTTTCTGGTCGTGATCGTGTTTGCCAGGATACCTTCCTGGTCAAAGGTCGGAGCCGTTGCGTCCCCGAAGATGCCACGCAGTGTGCGAGATTTTGTGCGCGTGTAATCGATGTTGAAGTAAAAGTCGTTTGGGTTGGTCATGCCACCAATTGCACGTTTGAACCACATTCCGTCGGAATTGACATGCTGTTCAAACGTGTTTTCGAACGGCGAGATCGTCGGGTGTGCCTGATACGACTGCGGCATTCCGGCACCCGGCGCATAACCAGGTGGTGGTCCGGCCATTCCTGCAGGTGCACCGTAAGACGGATAGCCCGGCATGTTCTGCGCTGCGGCGTCCAGAGCCACTGTTGTGGCCAGCAGGAGCAGCATTAGGTTTTTGAGACGGTGCCAAATCCGCATTGATCTATCCTTCAGAAGCCACGGTTTTTGTTGGCTTTTGGGTCTCCACGCAGGGTTAAAGGGGGTTGATATGACTTACCAACGGACCTTGCGCTATGAGACAATTCTCTGGGTAGTATCGGTCAGGCAATTTGTGAAACTGGAGAGATTATTCCGGTGATGCCGATTTTTCGGTGTGTAACGGATATCCGGTTTTTTTCGGACGCCGGGTTGGGCTGGTGTCCAGCGGTTGCAGCCGCTCGGATTTCGGCGCGATGTCGAACCGATGGACTTATTCAGCCGTTGAAGGAACGCTGCAACGTTTATTTCACGCGAGGTGCAGATATTAGAAGATCGGTCCGGGGAACCAGGGGCAGAATTCTTCGTCGCCGATACCCTGAGCTTCACTGAGCGTCTGCTGGCCACTGGCGGTCGCGATGATGGACTCGAAGATCTGCTGGCCAACCTCTTCGACGCTCATGCCGTTTAGAATTTCTCCAGCGTTGATGTCCATGTCGTCTCGCATGCGTTCGAACATCGGTGTATTCGTTGCGACCTTGATCGTGGGAGACGGCTTGCAGCCAAAACAGCTGCCGCGTCCGGTGGTGAATACCACAATCTGTGCACCACTGGCCACTTTGCCTGTGATCGATGCCGGGTCGAAACCGGGACTGTCCATGATCACGAAGCCCTTTTCCGTGATCGGTTCGGCGTATTTGTAGACGGCTCGCAACGGAGACGTGCCGCCCTTGGCTATGGCCCCCAGCGATTTTTCGTAGATCGTGGTCAGGCCACCGTTTTTGTTGCCAACCGATGGGTTGTTGTCGATGGAAGCGTCGTAGCGGCGCGCATAATCCTCCCACCAGCGGATACGTTCCAGCAATTGTTCACCCACTTCCGGCGTGATCGCACGGCGCGTCAGCAGATGTTCTGCTCCGTAGATTTCTGTCGTTTCTGACAGGATCGTTGTCGCTCCATGAGCCACCAGAAGATCGCTGGCCACGCCAACGGCAGGATTCGCAGTAATGCCGCTGTTGCCGTCGCTGCCACCACATTCCATGGCGACCTTCAGTTCGCTGATGGGAATGGGGACACGCTGCACATCGTTTGCTCGAGGCAGCAATTCACGCAGAACTTCCACGGCTTTAGCGACCGTCTTTCGCACGCCGCCGACTTCCTGAATGTTCAGCACCATCGGCAGTTCTGTGTCTGGTTCGTTGATGCCGCCCAGCTGCACCAGAGCATGCTCGCGTTCCAGGTGAGTCGCCTGCGCGGTTTCGCAGCCCAGTCCCAGGACAATGCGGGCGACGATATTCGGATGATTGGCGAAGCCCGCCATCGTGCGGTTGAGCTGCCGATGATCGTCGCTGTTGAAGGCCAGTGCACAACCTTCTTTGTGCACAAACGCGACGATACCGTCGATGTTCGGATAATTGGACAGGTCGGTTTCTGTCAGTTCCTTTGCCACGTATTTTGCCGTTGTCGCAGAACAATTCACCGTGCTAATGACGGCGACGTAGTTGCGGGTGCCGACTGTGCCATTGGGCCGTCGGAAGCCCATGAACGTTCGTTCCGTCTCAGGTTTGGGCGGAATGTGAATTTCTGTGGCAAATGCATAATCCTGGCCGGGTTTTGTGGCCACAACGTTGTGGACATGGACATGATCACCGGGTTCAATGTTGCCAGCCGCATACCCAATCGCCTGGCCGAATTTCAGGATGGCGTCACCATCTGCGATTTTACCTAACGCGACTTTGTGGCCCGCCGGAATTGTTGCGGTGGGCACGATTGTGATGCCGTCTACGATAACTTCCAGACGTTCAGGAAGGAGCACGGTTGCAACCGCGACGTTATCCAGCTGATGCAGGCGGAGCAGTCTTGTTGTGCTTTGAATGTTCAAGAGATTTCTTATCCAGTTGCAGGAACTCCGCAGTCATGTCATTATCGAATTGTGATGACCGGGCAACACTCGTTGTCCGATGATCAACCTGCGGGCCAGCATAGTCGCGAAGTATGGCTTCGAAAAGAAGTCAACCGCTTAAATTCCCTTTTTCCATCCGCGCAACTGAGCGAAGATTCGTTGTCGTTACTGGATAAAGCGGTCGCTGCCAATGCCGTATCACCGGGAATCATCGATCGGCTGGTGCTGTTGAGTTGTTCCGACAGCGAATTGTCGCAGGCCGCTGATGATCGGCTGACGCGAATTCTGGCAGCCGGAAACGCCAGCGCGAGTGTCTATAATCTGGTGGGCACCAGCGCGGTAAGTCGTGCTGATCTGCCGAAAGCGAAACGTTACCTGGAACGCGCGTATTCACTGAAACGCGAACGATCCGATGGTGCTGAACAATCTGGCGATTGCCCTTATTTGTGGGGCCGATGGTCCGAGTATGGCTGCCGACAGTGAGCGTGCGCTGCAGTTGGCGGAAAGTGCGCTGGCCATTGTGCCCCAACAGCCAGACGTCCTGTCGACTCGCGGGGAAATTCTGATCGCTCAGGAACGCTGGGAAGACGCTCGCCGAGATTTGGAAGTGGCTTTGTCAAAGCGACAGAAAAGTGCCAATATAAGACGCCTGCTGGTACAGGTCTTCGAAGCCCTGGGCGAACCGGCTTTGGCCGCGGAGCATGGGCGGCTGCTGAAGCAGTTGACGGATGAGGAAGGATGATCTCAGAAAGGACATCGCATGCGGCCGATATTCACGGAATTCCAGCGAGCCGCAGCGACTTGTCTGCTGGTGTCCTTTCTCCTGATCCCGCCTGCCACCAGCTGTCCGCAGACTGCCGCGACAAACACTGTTGACGAATTCATCCATCAGCTGAGTGCAGATGCGCCGAACGCACGTTGTGAGGCGATTGTTGCTTTAGAACGGCTGGGCGCTGATGCTGTGTCGGCAGCTCCACTGCTGGTGCCTCTGCTGTCAAATAATTTTCCGGCAGCCGCCGCTGGTCGTGCGGCCTGCGTATCGGATTTTGCAGAACGCGCACTACTGGCGATTGGTGAACCAGCCGTGCCCGCACTGATCGCTGGTCTGCAGAACGATGATGCGTTGGTTCGTCGTCGGTGCGGCGATTTACTGGGAGTTATCAAAAGCAACGATGCCATTGCAGTTTTGGTTGCACGTCTGAGCGACAAAGATCGCGATGTTGCCGTCGGTGCGTCGGTGGCGCTCAGCCGATTGGGACAGCCGGCCGTCGATTCCCTCGTGAATCTGCTGCAGGACTCTCTGCCAAAGATTCCGTCCGATCGTGATACGCTGGTGACAAACTTGATTCGGGGCAATCGGGTAGAAATCGTGTCTGGTCCGAACGCGTCGAGTCTTCTGCAGGCGTGTGGTTGTGCGATCGACGCACTCGGTCAGATCGATGACGATCGCACGGTTGAACCGCTGCTGCAGGCGCTGGGGGGTGACTCGCTGCACCTGCGGCGCGCGGCGGCTCAGGCGCTGCACCGACGGAGCATAATCCCTGGCAGCTCGCCTGAGTTTCTTTCGCGCGAGGACGTTGTGTCTCGTTTGGTTGCGGCTTTGATCACCGGCGACGAGACTATGCGTCGCATGGTGCTTGCTCTGCTGAAACGGTGCCCGCGCAGCGCGATGGAGCCCGTGCTCGCGGCTCTTCAGAGTACGGATTCCGGAAAACGGCAGGCCGCTTTCGATGCGTGCAGTTCGATTTTTGATGATCCGCGAGTAGCAGCGGCGGCGATGGAGCGGCTGACGTTTGAGGACGATCTGCTTACGGAAAACGGGAATTTCGAAGGTGTCTCCAGCGCCATTCATTATTTGTCCGCACACCACAACGCCGACGGCGAATGGTAAGCAGGCGCTT
>CALFOL010000392.1 GCA_937919915.1 uncultured Planctomycetaceae bacterium | reverse complement strand
ACGTCCCGGCAGTCACATGCTTGCCGAGTCCCCCTTATTCTCGTAGCATTGACAGCATGAAATCTGACCGCCGCACAATCATACTTCCTGTGACCCTCATCACGGTCGGTGTTGGCTGGCTGCTGTCCGAATCACAAACGCTGCCCCGCGATGACGCATAGTACGATGCAGCTGCTGGTTTCCGTCCGCAATGCCATAGAAGCTCAGGTCGCCGTAGAAGCTGGCGTTGATATCATCGACGTCAAGGAACCCAACGCCGGACCACTGGGCTTCGCCGGAACGCAAACCGTTCTGCAGGTTCAGCACGCCGTCGCTGGCCGCGTGCCGGTGTCCGCAGCGTTGGGCGAGTGCCTGGAATGGATGCGAGCGGCTCCTGCGAATCTGCATGACCTGGCAACCACCATCCAGGGGCTCGAATTCGTTAAGCTTGGCCTGGCAGCAATGCAGCTCCCGGTTTCCAGCGACGACACACCCTGCAGCTGGGTCGACGACTGGCAAATGGTGCGCAATCAATTGTTGCCGTCATCGGACAACCAACGTATCGCAGGCTCAGAGCGTCAAAACGTGCCGCAATGGGTTGCCGTCGCCTACGCAGATCACGAGCGCGCCGCAGCGCCTTGTGCGGCGGAAGTTCTTGAAGCGGCTATTCAAACCGGTTGCTCTACGCTGTTAATTGACACGTTTTGCAAAGACGGCTCGGGCACACTCAACTGGCTAACCCAGGCAGAACTACAGCAACTCCGCATCCGAACACATCGCCACAAACTGCGATTCGCGCTCGCCGGTCAGCTCACCGCCGCGCACCTGACCGTCGTCCAGGCGATTCAGCCCGACGTCTTTGCGGTGCGAGGCGCCGTGTGCGAAGGCCAGGACCGCACCGCAACCGTGTCCGCCGAAATGATCCGCCGTTTGAAGGCGCTATTGTAGTTGCAGCCCCGTGGACACTGTGCAAATACAAGCATTCAGCCCCGATGCCGGCCCAATAAGCAATAAAATCCTTTCTTTCTGGACGATCACACGGTCATTCTGCATCGTACGGGTTCTTCGAGGGCTCTATATTTTGACGTAGAGCCCGTATTTCAGGATGATCATTCCCCACCGCGGGCACCCCTGTCACAAATATCAGTCGCTGGTGCAGTGAACTCTCACGAACATTGGCCACAACAACCGGAGAAATACCTATGGCAGATTGGCTGGAACGATTCGTCAAAGACGGAACCATTGGAGAGACACAGCTTGAAGAAGCTCGCCAAATGGCATCCAACATCGGAATTACGGTCGAAGACGCCCTCGTGCGTCTCGGCTATATCTCCGGCAGCGATCTCGGCCGAGCTCAAGCTGCGGAATTCAATTACGAGTACATTGAGCTGGAAGGCAAGCAGATTCCGAACAGTGTGATCGAATTGGTCATGGAATCGATGGCTCGTGAAAACGTTGTGATTCCCACCGGCCTGGACGGCGAATCCGTAGTGATCGCGATGCATAACCCGAACAATATCGACGTTTTGGATAAGCTGCGATTTGTCCTGAATCGCGATATCAAAGTCGTGATGGCCCCAATGGAATCCATTCAGGGGGCGATTAACCGGCATTACGGCCAGACGGAAACGGAATCCGTGGACACGATGATTTCGGAATTCACCGAAACTGCGATCGAATTCACGGAAACCGAAGCCAAAGCCGCCCAAAAGGGCGACGACGACGACAGTGCACCCATCATTCGACTGGCCAACCTGATTATCAGCGAAGCCGTACAAATGCGGGCCAGTGATATCCATATTGAGCCGTTTGAGGACCGGATTCGCATTCGCTACCGCATCGACGGCTCGCTGATTGAACGCGATAGTCCCCCAAAGCGCCTGCTGGCCGCCTTACTGTCTCGCTTTAAGATTATGGCGAGCATGGACATTTCAGAGAAACGGCGATGCCAGGACGGACGAATCAAGACCCGGATGGGCACCAAGGAATTTGACCTCCGCGTCAGTATTATTCCGACCAATCACGGTCAGGCGGTCGTGATGCGTATTCTGGACCGTGACAACATCAAGATCGGGATTCGAAACCTCGGCTTCAGCGAAGATAACTACCGGTCCTTCCAGAATATCATTCGTCGTCCGAACGGTATCTTTTTGGTGACAGGTCCCACAGGCTCCGGCAAGACCACCACGCTGTACTCTGCCCTGGGTGAGCTAAACCGCCCGGACCGGAAAATCATCACCGCCGAAGATCCAGTCGAATACTACCTGCCGGGGATCAATCAGGTGGAAGTCAAGCACTCGATCGGCTTCGACTTTGCCATGATTATTAAGTCCATGCTGCGTCAGGCACCCAACGTCATCCTTGTGGGAGAAATCCGCGATACGGAGACCGGAGAAATGGCAGTACAAGCTAGTTTGACAGGACACTTGGTTTTTAGTACTCTACACACGAACGATGCGCCCGGATCCATTACGCGTTTGATCGACATGGGAGTTCAGCCTTTCTTGGTTGCATCCTCCCTGATGGCGGTCATGGCACAACGTTTGGTGAGAGTGGTTTGTGATAAATGTCGGGAGCCGTATCAGCCGACGCCGGAGGAAATCGACTTCTTCCAGATCAATGACGAAGAGCTGGAAGAGGGGGAATGGGTGAGAGGCAAAGGCTGCAATGCGTGTCAGCATACCGGCTTCAAGGGGCGTCGGGCTGTATTCGAATTGATGACAATGAATTCAACCCTCCGGGAGATGGCGTTTAACAGCGAACCATCGCAAAACATTCGTCGTCAAGCCCGATTGTTCGGGATGAGGACTCTGGTTGATGACGCCCGAGATAAGGCGATGGCCGGTTTGACCACCCTCTCTGAAGTTCTGAAATTGTCCAAGGGAGGGCATTGAGGAGTATTCCGTTGGCAGATTTCAGTCTCCAGCCAGCGGCTCGCAAGATCCGGGAAACGTTCATCGGCTCCTGGCCAACCAACGAGCCTCGACCGCCACACTGGCGACAGCAGACTGACGTCTAGCACCACGACTAGCACCAAGTCCGCTCCTCGACTAAAAATCTCAACTTTCTGGACTCCAGCACACAGTTCAGCACAATGGGACACTTGGCGGAGATCCCATCTTTTCTCCTGTTCTCTGTTCTTACTGCTTTTATTTCTACATGCGGAGCAAGGATGCCCAAAAAGCACTGAATTCAGTTCCTTACAGCGTATTACGCTGACTTATGGCCGCGGGGCACGCGTTTCGATTGAAGACAGCCTGCTCCCGTGAGCGAGTACCGTTCACAACAATAAGTAAACTGCTCTAGCCTTGCCAAATTTCGCTTTATTGGGCGATTGGGACAGGCTTCGGTGATCAATCGAAATCCTTTCCGTACAACCTGTCCCGCAAAACAACATCAGCATCAGGATTGCAGCCCACCGCTGCTGTTCTCTCCAAAGTTCAAGACTGCCAAGGCGCATGGACTTGTTTGAGGCACAGTGACAGTTGCATTCAGGAGACTCTGGATGGCTCCTCGCCAGCTACAAATTGACAAGCTTCTCGAAACTGTTGTTCGCGACGGCGTCAGCGACCTGCACATTACTGTTGGTCAGCCGCCCGTGGTTCGGCAGAGTGGGCATATGGTTCGGCTGCCCACGAAGTCGCTCGACAAAGAGGACACGTCGGCGTTGATGAAGAGCATCACGCCGGAGCGGAATCAGCAGGAGCTGCAGGAAAAAGGCGGGACCGACTTTGGTTTTGCATTCGGCGATAAAGCTCGCTTCCGTGTTTCTGTGTTCAAACAACGCGGCATGATTGGCATGGTGCTGCGACGAATTCCCAACGAATTCCTGACGTTCGAGCAACTGGGACTGCCACCAGTTGTGCGGGAACTGATTCAGCGGCCGCGAGGTTTGTTTCTGGTGACGGGACCGACCGGTTCCGGCAAGACGACCAGTCTGGCCAGCATGATTAACTGGATGAATCACAATATGGATCATCACATCATCACGATGGAAGATCCGATTGAGTATTACCACGATCACCACAAGTCGACGATCAACCAGCGCGAAATCGGCGTCGACTGTGTTTCGTTTCCTGCCGCTCTGCGAGGTGCATTGAGACAGGACCCGGACGTGATCCTGGTCGGCGAAATGCGAGACCTCGAGACGATCGAAGCGGCGATCACTGCGGCAGAAACCGGGCACGTTGTATTCGGTACTCTGCACACCACGGGGGCTCAGGGAACTGTCGACCGAATTATTGACGTATTCCCCACCAGCCAGCAGTCTCAGATCCGCACACAGCTGGCCAACGGAATCATCGGTATCCTGTCGCAGGCACTGTTGCCGCGTAAACCCAAAGGGCTGGTAGCAGCGTACGAAATGCTGGTTGTCACCAGTGCGATCTCGAACCTGATCCGCGAAGGCAAGACGTTTCGAATCAACTCGTCAATTCAGACCGGGCGTAAGTTTGGCATGATCCTGCTGGACGATTCGCTGTTCAACCTGTGGAGAAACGGCTTGTGCGAGGAAGCCGACGTGATTGCAAAGTCCAACAACCCAGGAGAACTTCGTCTCCGACTGGCTCGTGCCAAGAAGGGAACCTTCGACGACGATGGCGCCGATGGCGGCGACGATGACGACGATGACGAGTACGAAGATGACGACGAGTAAAGAATGCCGTGATCTGTAGCTACGCTCGCCAAAGCGTGGGTACCTGTTTCAAAATGTCTAACTAAACACTGCCAACAGACGACTGAAAACGAATCCCTATGGCCCAGCGCAAACTCGGACAAATCCTGGTTAATCTTGGCTACCTGACGGATGACCAGCTTTGGGACGTTCTTGAAGAACAGAAACAAAGCTCGGGACTGCTCGGACAGGTCGCGGTGCGCATGGGCATGGTGACTGACACACAGGTCACAGAAGCCCTTGCAGAACAATGGGGCATGCCGGTTATTGACCTGGCAGAGACCAATATTCCGGCACAGGTGCTGGAGATGGTTCCTCAGACAATGGCAGAGATCTATAAGATCATGCCGGTCTCCTTGAGGAACGACGTGTTGACCGTCGCTATGGCGGATCCGCAAAACGTGGGAGCCCTGGACGACCTGCGAAACTTTCTGGGCAACGAAGTACGTGGTGCGGTGTCCAGTCTTGCGGACGTCGAAGAAGCGATCGCTCGGTATTACGCCGACCGCGAAGAAAGTATCGAAGACGTCATTGACGAACTTTCGACGGATGAAGACCGGGATGGCGGCCCCAGAGGCTACGACCTGTCCTCTGAACAGGAACTGTCCGATGCCGCTCCGATCAAGAAGCTGCTGAACATGGTGATCCTGCTGGCGATTCGTGATCAGGCGAGCGACATTCACTTCGAACCCTTCGAAGACGAGTTCAAGATCCGCATCAAAGCAGACGGCATTCTGTACGAAATGGTGCCGCCGCCACGTCACCTGGCGAACGCCATTGTGTCTCGTATTAAGGTCATGTCCAACCTGGATATTTCTGAACGACGTCTGCCCCAGGACGGTCGTATCGAACTCAATGTCGGTGGCAATTCCGTCGACCTGCGAGTCAGCGTGTTACCGGTGCTGTTCGGTGAAGCGGTGGTCATGCGGGTTCTCGACCGAACCGTTGTGGCTCTGGACCTGAACAAGATCGGTATGGATCCGATCATTCTGAATCCGTTCCGTCGCATGATCAAATCACCAAACGGGATCGTGCTGGTGACGGGACCAACAGGGTCCGGAAAAACAACGACTCTGTATTCAGCACTCAATGAACTCAACGACATCGCCACCAAGATTATCACCAGCGAAGACCCCATCGAATACGACATCGAAGGCATCATGCAGTGCCCGATTAATCCCGATATCGGAGTGACGTTTGCCAATATTCTGCGTTCTATCCTGCGACATGATCCGGACAAGATTCTGGTCGGAGAAATTCGCGACTACGAGACCGGTGAGATCGCAGTTCAGAGTGCTTTGACCGGACACCTTGTGTTCAGCACGCTGCATACAAACGACGCACCAACAGCGATCACTCGACTGCGAGACATGGGGGTCCCCGCGTTCCTGATTACGGCGACCGTCGAGGGCATTTTAGCCCAACGACTGGTGCGACGAATCTGCACGGAATGCCGCACAGAATTCGACCCATCGGATGAACTGCTGATGGAATTGCAACTGCCACTGGACGTGGCTCGACGCTACAAGTTTTACTTCGGTAAAGGCTGTGGTCGCTGCAGTAACACAGGCTACAAGGGACGAGTCGGATTGTACGAACTACTGACCGTCACAGACGAAATTCGTGACGCCGTCGCTGCCGAACAATCGGCTGACGAAATTCGCGACATCGCCAGAAATCAAGGGATGACAACACTGCGAGAATCCGGTTTGAAACTGATTTTCGACGGCATCACAACCATCGATGAAGTGGTTCGAGAAACCGTGATGGAGGATATTGATTAGTTTTTTTGAGTGGGAAGTTTTGAGCCGACGGCGCTAGCCGCGGGCCTGCTGCCACAAACCCAAATACTGTCAACTGACGACTGCCAGCTGAACACTAAAAAACATCGCCTGATTCTGCTGTATCAAAATCACACAGGTCCGAAACAATACATCAGCCCGAGCGTATCTGGCTGACTTAAACGACACGATAACACCGCCTTAGACACAAATCATGCATTCCGGAATGATGTTTGCCCTGATATCCAGATGAAGAAAAGTGCTTCAGTGAGTTGTTGCAGAATGACTGCAGCGTGTTGCTTACGCAAGTGTCTTCAAATGTTTCGCAGGACAAACCCGCAACGACTGAATGATGTCCTGTCCGAAATTCGACAGGCGTGCTCAGCGTTGTGATCCCGCTGTTGGGGGTCATCCTGGAAGCAACATCGGAGAGAGCGTCATGCCAGTCTTTCAATACGAAGCCATGGATGCCACGGGCACCGAGGTGAAGGACACGATCGAAGCAGCGTCTGAGGGTGAAGCCCAGACGATGATTCGCGAAAAGGGCTTTTACGTCACGAAGATTCGTGAACGTGAGCGTAAGAAAAAAGCCAAGGCGACAGAGGCCAAGAAGGATGGCAAAAATCGAACGTTCGCGATCGGGAGGGTCAAAGGCAAAGTGCTTTCGACGTTTACTCGTCAGCTGTCGACGTTGCAGGATGCGGGACTGCCGCTGCTGCGAAGTTTGCGAATTCTGGAAGGCCAGAGCAAACCGGGACCGTTGAAGAACAGTCTGATGGATGTGATTGAAGACATCGAATCCGGCAACACGTTGTCCGAAGCGATGTCGAAGCAGCCGAAGGCGTTCGATAACCTGTACTGCAACATGGTGAAGGCGGGTGAGGCTGGTGGTGCTTTGGAAGTCATTCTGCAGCGGCTTGCAGAATTCCAGGAGCGCGCTCAATCGCTGAAACGGAAAATTACCGGTGCCATGATTTATCCGGCCGCGGTCATCACCGTGGCAGTGGGTATCGTGTCGTTCATTATGATCTTCATCATTCCGAAGTTCAAAGCGATCTTCGAAGGCTTTGGTGTCGAGTTGCCTGCGGTCACGGTGCTGCTGATTACCATGAGCGACTGGATGATGTCGTACTGGTACATGCTGTTTATTGGACCGGTGGCGTTTTGGTTGTTCATCAAGATTGTGAAGAAGAATAAAACGGGAGCGTTCGTGGTCGACTGGCTGGCGATACGCATCCCGTTAGTCGGGAAGATTTTGCACCTGGGGATCATTGCGCGAGTGACGCGAACGTTAGGGACGTTGATTGCGTCAGGGGTGCCGATCTTAGAGGGCATATTGATTGCTCGCGACACGGCGGGGAACCACGTGTTTGAACGAGCGTTCGACAATATTTACACAGCGATTCGCGAAGGAGAAACGATCAGCGTTCCGTTGCGAGAAGCCAGAATTGTGGACGACATGGTTGTGAACATGGTGGACGTCGGTGAAGAGACCGGTGCCCTGGACGACATGCTTTACAAGGTGGCGGACATTTACGACGAAGAAGTCGAAGTGCGAGTGGAAGCGATGGTGAGTTTGCTGGAACCGATCATGGTTGTCGTTCTGGGTTTGATCGTCGGTTTCATCGTGATCGCGTTGTTCTTACCACTGGTTCAACTTCTGAATGACCTGTCCTAGGCGGGCCGCCCCGCCAGCCGATGCGAGCTACCGCTCGTGATGCTGGTGGGTTAACAACGAATCCCGTTACTCTCCGAGTGACGAACAGGGCGAGCCCCGGACGTAAGTCCGGGCTTTCCAAAACAGTATCCGTTTCACCCGTTTCACCCGATTCCATGAGCCAACGGCGCTAGCCATAAGCTCGTAACGTTTCACCTGATCCTGAAGGGCAGGCCGTTTCAAAGAGAGGTCAGTTTTAGTCGTCAGTTTTTAGTCGTCAGTCGTCAGCCACAGATCTCCCAGCTGCCAACTAATGACTGCCAACACTCAAAACGCCCCACTCTCAAAGCAGCCAACAAAAAACAACCCAACGGAAAACGAAGCCATGAAAAAACATAA
>CALFOL010000391.1 GCA_937919915.1 uncultured Planctomycetaceae bacterium | reverse complement strand
GGCATCCCCGGATACTGCATCGGCATTTGCGGCATCATGGGCTGCTGAGGCATCGGTGCGGGAGCCGCGGTGGTCGGTTCGTCGCTTAGCCCACGCGCAGCGCGGCCCTTTTTCCTTTCTTCCTCTTCTCTTAAGAACAGCAGACTGAGCTTCTTTTCTTTTTTGGCGCTCCCGGGTGCCACCACGCCTTTCAATGTTCGATCCGCATCCGCGCGACTATTCAATCGCTGATCGACAGACTCATCGTGCACTTTCTTCGCAGCAGCCTGTTTCTGAGCCTGCAGTTCCAGCGGATCGACGTCAAAACACCTCACGCCTCGCAGCGCGGATTCCAATTCCTGCATGGACTGATATCGCTTCGCAGGATTCTTTTGCAACATCTGCAGAATGACTCGATCGAGTTCCTTCGTCACATTCGGGTTTAAGGCGGACGGCGGAATCGCATCTTCACCAAGATGCTTCTTCAGCAGGGCATTCGGGCTGTCACCAGCAAACGGAGGCTGCCCGGTCAGAACTTCAAAGAACGTCACACCCAGACTATATAAGTCCGTCCGTTCTGTGGGAGCCTTTCGCAGAATGGTTTCAGGAGCGATATAGGTGCGGGTTCCCTGAATCGATTTCTGCTTACCAGAAACTATCAGCCCAAACTTCCCTTTAATTTTTGCTGACAGAGAAAAGTCAATAACCCGCGCCTCACCAGCGCGGTTCACGAGAATATTGTCCGGCTTGATGTCCCGATGCAGCCAGCCGGCCTCATGCATAAATTTGAATGCCCCGACAAGCGATTCCGCCAGCTTGCTGAATGATGCCTGCACAGCGACAAGATTCGAAGTAATGTGCGTCTTCAGACTCGGCGAGCGAAAGAAGTCCATCACGAAGAACGCGTGATCACGATTTATCTCCATTTCATGAAATCGCAAAAACGTCGGATGGGTCATCAGCTTGCCGATCTTGTACTCATGCTTCAGCACGTTTTTTTCGGCGGAGATCTTCCTCGCCTCATCCAGCATCAGCTTCATGGCCAGCTGTGCGGGTGAACCGGGAACTTCCACTTCCCAGATCTGTGTTGTGTTCCCACTGGCAACGCAGTTTTTCAACTGGTAGCCACCAATTGTCATTTCGCCTTCAGACACGACGAGTCTCCTGTGGTGAGTGCCCTCAGCCTGGTTATTGTCGAACCAAGGCGAAATTCACACCGAAAACAAAAACGAACGATTACTTCCTCGCCAAACAGCGAGAGTTTCTAAAGCGACAGTATAGCGTAAGACTCAAATTCGATGCGAAGGCTATTCCCTGCGGGATCGCTGCATCCTCAGAAATCGGCCAACCTATTGCGGAACGGCCCGGAATGTGCCAACATTTCTATTGGCCCCGGCAACTTCGCCGGTTTCCGGACGGTCATCAGCCGTCGTTACGCTTCTTATTGAGAAGACCTGCGGAGCTTCGATGCGTTATTTACTATTCGCCGTCTGTACGACCGGACTGCTGTTCATGGATTCTACGGCCGCGCTGGCTCAGCTCAAGGCAATGCAGGAAGTTCGATTCAGCGGTGCGTTAAGCCAACCAGCTGTCGATTCTGAGGGTGTTGTTCTGCGCCGATTCGAAGTGCTGCTGCTAACCGGACCGGACAGCAAATTTTTCAGTGTGCTGGACGATGATCGCGACGGCTCGCCATGGCCGGAAAGTTTCGGACAGCTCAACACCGCAGCCAAAGGACCAATTCCGCATCTGGTGTATCTGTACGAAGGCAGCGCCTACACAATTGCGTTGCCTCCACTAAGTCTGCAACTTCCTGATGACGCGCAGGTTGGCAGCTCCTGGGAAGCAATAGGATGGACATTCGAAATCTCAGACGCAGACAAAGTTGGGGAACAATCGGTTTGGAAGGTGGATGCCAGAGAACGGCGCGGCAGACGGCAGAAACTTAAAGTTATCAAGGGCTCTGGACTGCTGCAGACTGCCAGCCAGGACGTGTTTATGGGACAGGGGGAACAGTTCGAACTGTCTCTTAACCAGATCGTCACGAAGTCGGTCACTGAACCAGCTGTTCAGCAGACCGAACAATTGGCATCTGATCTGTTAACACTCCAGGCAAAACTCGCACGACGACCAGACACCCAGCTGGCAGAACTGTCTGCTCGTCAGATTACGGACACAAAACAGCAACTCGACAACCTGTCGACACTGGCCAAAGGCACTGCCCTTCAGGAATCCGTTCTGCGAATCAGCCAGGACATCGCGCGGCAAAGTCGACGCGTCGACGAGGCAATGAAACGACAACAGGAACTGTCGGATAAAGCCGCTCCTGAATTCACGCTAAAGCTGGTCTCGGGAGGCACGCTGGAATCCGCTTCGTTGACAGGCAAGACCGTCGTCCTCCATTTCTGGAAGTATGCAGACAAACCACTGTCAGAACCTTATGGGCAGATCGGCTACCTGGAATTTCTGTTCAACAAGCGGAAACAAACGAATGTGGAAGTCATCGGGATCGCCATGAATCCTGCTCTGCAGCAGGAGGATCGACTTCGGTCCGCGGTGCGCAGTGCTCGTAAACTAACGGAATTCATGAACATCAGTTATCCAATCGGGTACGACGATGGTTCACTGCTGAAGGCGTTCGGTGACCCGCGAGACAGTGGGGGCGATCTGCCGTTGTGGGTCGTCGTGTCGCCAGCGGGGAAGGTGGTGCACTATCATAGTGGCTTCTACGAAATCGACGTTCGAGAAGGCCTGAAGCAACTGGACGAAATCATCATCAAGCAAGTCCAGGCGGCCAACCCGAAGTAACATGTCCCTTCTGCCCTGCCCTCACCCGCATCTGAAATCTCGGTCATAGTACCCGACAGATCAGCATCTTCAGGTATTCCGTTTCCGGGCACGTCGCTGAAATTGGGTGATCCGCCGGCTGTCCGTGTTGTTCAAGAATCTGAATGGGGCGGTTCGCCACTCGAGCAACGTCCCCGATCATTTCACAGAACTCATCGCGCGACACCAGCCCGGAACAACTGCAGGTCACCAGAATCCCGCCGGGCTTAAGGACTTTCAGCGCCGACAGATTGATTCGCAGATATCCCTTCAAGGCGCGACTTAAACCGCCTCGCGTGCGCGCCATCCTTGGGGGATCCAGAACCACGACGTCAAACACACTGCCCTGCTCTGCCATCGAATCGAGTTCTTTGCGAACATCGCCACGACGGTACTCGCATTGCGCCGTGACTCCGTTCAGCTCCGCATTCGCCGCTGCCATCGTTAGGGCAGATTCTGAAGAATCGATCCCAACCACCGATGCCGCCCTGCCCTGTTTGACTGCAACAATTCCGAAACCACCGGAAAAACAAAAGGCGTCCAGTACGCGAGCGTCTTTCATATATTTGGCTGCGGCCATCCGGTTGTCACGTTGATCAAGATAACAGCCCGTCTTTTGCCCCTGCTGCACATCTACGCCGTATCGAATTCCGTGCTCTTCAAGAAACACGGGGCTGGGCGGTTCGACACCGCAAATCAATCCGTCAACAGCTTCCAGTTGCTCGGCTTCCCGCATGCCTTTTTCTGTTCGCAGCCAAATGCCGTCCGGAGCACACTCAGTCTGCAGCGCTGCCACAATCTGATCTTTAAACTGATACAACGCCAGGCTGGTAAATTGAACCAGCAAGTGTCGGCCGTAAGCATCTACCGTCAGCCCCGACAGCTGGTCCGCTTCACTGAAGACCAGACGACAACCCATTTGTGGGTTCTGAAGGTCGAATATCAGCCTCCGCAGCTCGACCGCCTGATGAATCCGCAGTTTCAACAATTCAGAATCGACCGGCTGTTGTTGATCCCACGAATACAGTCGAACACGAATATTGCTGTGCGGATTCCAAAGTCCATGAGCGATAAACTCATTCTTCGCTGACCACAGTTCAACAGCAGTACCCGGAGCGGGTTCTTCTCCGTCAGGTGATTCAACCCCTTCAATCGCACTCTCAAACACCCACGGATGTCTGCCGAAAAACGGTCGAGCTTTTCGGGGAGCCAGAATGACGCGCACCGCGATGGTCTCTACGGAAGTGGCAAGGGGATCAGAAGTCTCGACGGCTTCGTCGGGAGTAGGGTTGGACATTAATTAATTGTTTCGAAGCTGCGATATGAGCAGCTGAAAAGAGCAGCTGAAAACGGCGGTGGCGTGTCATTCGAAATTTGAAATCTCAGATCTGAAATTCCAAATTTGAATCTGAATTCTCAGATCCCGAAATCCGTTAAGCCGTTTCTTTGGGCTTCAGGATTCGCTGTTCCATTTCCTCCAGATACGCCAGCAGTCGATCACGTTCGTTCGAAAGATGGCGAACTCTCAGCAGCGAACGCACGCGGGTCTTCAGTTCCAGTTGATTGACGGGCTTGGTCAGGAAGTCGTCACACCCAGCCTTCACGGCTTTTTCGATGTCTCCCATTTCGTTCAGGGCAGTCACCATCAACACCGGGATGCCGCGTTTTTCCGGGTCTGCTTTCAGCTGTTCGCAGACTTCGTAGCCGCTCATTCGAGGCATCATGATGTCGAGCAGAATCACGTCGGGCTGATTTGCTGCCACGGCATCAATGGTCGCCTGACCATCGTTTGCCATGATGATCTCGTAGCCTTCATCCGCAAGGTAGGCATCCAGCAGTTCGCGATTCTGCTCGTTGTCGTCGGCGATCAGAACGCGAGAGCCCGACAGGTCCATTTCATTTCCAGACATCAATTCACTTTCGCAATACAGAAGATTCGTGGCCCGATTTCAACGCGTGCGATGAATCAACATGTTGCCGCGACGCCGTCCCCAAAAGACGATCCCACTTTGAATGATTGGTCGGCAGTATACGCAATCAATGACCAAGGAGAATAGAAACACACCTCCGTTCAACTCAATTCCGCAGCCTGCGAAATTTGTGGCCAGTGCTTTCGCAGAATGGCCAGTGTCGCCGGGCAGTCAGCAGCCCCCGAACCCTGTGTTTCCTGCAGAGACAGCAATGCCCCGAGGTTTTCAAGCACGTCAACATCATACCACGGCTGCAGTAATTCCACAGAAAGCCGCTGCCGCCGGGCAGCTGCTATCGTGTCCTGCAGTGTCGTCGCGGAACTCCAGCGAATCCCGGCAAACAATTCCGGCCGCGGCTCCCGCAACCCAATCAATACATAGCCTCCATCAGCCGCCGGACCTATCACGACATCCACGTCCTGCAAACGCTGAAACGCCGCCGTCACAATTTCGTCAGGCAGATCCGGACTGTCGGATCCCATCAATACAATTCGATTCGCACCAGCAATGGCAGCCTCATTGAAAAACCAGTCGATTCGTTCGCCGAGATCACCAAGTGGCTGGAACGTCAGCTTTGAACCTGTCTGCAGTCGGGACTGAAACCAGTCAATCGTCGCCTGATCTTCCGGAGTAGCCGCCAAAACAAAACTGTCTGCCAACGCTGGACACCGCTGCAAAAGATCCTCAACAAACGCAGCATACAATTCCGCAGCCACCACATCGCCGATCGCAGCAGCCAGACGCGTTTTCGTATACCCCGGTTCTGGTCGCCGGGCAAACATGCCTAACACGTTCATACAATCACCCTGCTCTGCTCTGTTTTCGATCGTCACTCAAGCGGCTCGTCTGAGCGACCGACCGGTGTTGTCTGTAACCCAATCCATCAACTGTGCTGACGCTGCTTCGCCTCGATCAGGCGTTCCAACAGCCGAACGCTCACGATACCACGAAAACGAACACGGCCATCGATTTCGACCACCGGCACACACTCAGCATAAAGCGATTCCAGCTTCTCGTCTCCACTGATATCAACCTTCTGCACTTCGGGCAGCGCGTGCGAATATTCCGCCAGAAGGTCACTGGCACGATCACATAGACAGCAATCGGGTTTTCCGTACAGGACCATTGATTGAAACGCCGGCAGTGTTGCAGCAGCCCTTGAATCCTGACGGCCTCCTGCGTGGCGATGGCACAACCAACTCAGCACAATCAGCCCGATACAGATAACGACGTGAAAGTTACGCGACGTAAACCAAAATGTTGGAAAGGGAGGATTCAGGTCAGTCCACTTGTCCACAAAAATCATGACGGCCAGAACTCCGGCAGCCCACAGAAGAAGGCTCCCAAGAATCCGGATAAGTCCTTGCCTGGTAATACCTTTTGTCATTTTCGTGCCATCCCGGAATGTGTCGTGGCATCATATCCACGGATACTTCCCGGAACCACCAAAGATCCCTTGCGAAGAAACTGCCGGCGGGCCACGATAAAATCGCGGACCAGCCGCTCACAGTCATGTTCCTGACTTCGACCGTTGTGGTACAAAACCTGCCACTTTAGAGCCACCGTCACTCTACGCTCACAAAACTGGCCTATGTCGTCGACCATACCCAACCTGACATTCTCGGAACTTCTGGCCCTCAGCGGACTGCTGAGTCCTGAAGATGTACGCGGCCTCCGCGAACGCTTTCCTGAACAGACGGCGACAACTGAAGGTCTTACATCACTGCTGGTGGAACAAAATCTAATCACACAATGGCAACTGCAAAAGCTATTGAAGGGCAAGTACAAAGGATTCTATCTCGGAGACTACAAGCTGCAGGCGCATCTTGCGAAAGGCGGAATGAGTACTCTGTATACCGCCGTACACACAGTCACAGGTGAACAGCGTGCGCTAAAGGTACTGCCGCCCGCAAAAGCCGCACAGCGTTCTTACCTGCCACGATTCCTGCGCGAAGCCCGAATCACAGCCGCGATGAAGCACATCAACATCATGCGGGTGTTTGAGGTCGTTAGCAACAAAGTCGGAGAAAGCAGCCTGAACTTTATGGCGATGGAGTTGCTTCATGGCCGCGATCTGTTCCAAGTCGTTTCGGACCAGGGGCCACAAGCAATTCAATGGGCTGCTGAAATTATTCGGCAGGCGGCTCGAGGCTTACATTACGCTCATCAGCAGGGGCTGGTGCATCGCGACGTGAAACCAGGAAACGTATTTTTAACGGATACAGGAATCGTCAAAATCATTGACCTCGGGCTGGCATCGGTCTCCGAAGACTTTGATGAGACTTTGACACAGGACTATAACGAACGAATCCTTGGAACCGCTGACTATCTGGCCCCTGAGCAGGCGATCGACAGCCACAAAGCCGACCGTCGCGCCGACGTCTACGGCTTGGGATGCACTTTCTATTTTCTACTCACAGGCCAACCTCCGTTTGCGGAAGGTGGCCTGGCGCAGCGACTTCTGGCACACCAAACAAAAACACCGGATGACATTCGCAGGTTCCGAAATGATGTACCGCAGGAGTTACAGGAACTGCTGTCGAAAATGTTGACCAAAGATCCTGATGACCGCATCCCAACAGCTCAACTGGTCGCCGAAAGGCTGGAACTGTGGCTCAGCGAACATTCAGACAAGACGTCCGCCCTGCTCCGCGTCTTTCCGCCAACTCGGGACACTGGTCTTGCGAGGTTCGCCCGCAAGCTGAAAAGAATCCTGCCAGGTGAACAACGCCTGGTCGCGGAAACTCCGACGGATTCGCTTCGTAGTGCCGAGACTCAGACTTCCGATTCGCTCTCCGGATTCGTGCAATCCTCTGTCGTGGCGTTGGCAAAACGGTACGACGCGTGTGTAAGTCCAGACGATTCGGCTTGCCTGGGAACGGATCCTGCAAACATCAGCAACGTTGGACAGGATTGAGCCTTACGGAAGAACTGTGCCGCAAAAACAGTGCTTCGAATCCAATGAATGACAATCTGGAGTTGCCCCGCTTCATGTTTGGGCAATTCCAACTAGAATACCCGTTTCGCCTCTTCTGGCCGCCGAATCTCGGGGGCACAATCAGCTTTCTCAGCATTTTCTCGACTCAGAACCGCGATTCAGCGGAATTTCAGTTACTCCATGGCCAAACGTGTTCGCATCGAAGACCGAGTTGAACAGCGAACGCGAGAAATCGGCGAAGACCTGTTTGGACGGCTGAATCATCGCTCGCCTTCCATCTTCCATGGTCGTTGGTGGGAAGATCGCCTGATGAACTGGGCGATGGACGACGAATCCGTCAAAGTCCAGATGTTCCGCTTCATCGACGTGCTGCCGATGTTGCGCGACCACAACGCGATAGCCAAACACCTGGAAGAATACTTCGAGGACGTCAAATCGCACCTGCCCTGGGCGGCTCGTATCGGTCTGGACCTGTCGACCAGCAACAGCATCCTCTCACGAGCACTCGCCTACAACGCGCGAACCAACGCATCACGGATGGCACGGCGATTTATCGCTGGCGAAAACGTCTCGGAAGTGCTGACTTCTGTACGACAACTGCGCAAGAACAGCTTCGCTTTTACGCTGGACCTCCTGGGCGAAGCCATCATCAGCGACGTCGCAGCAGACAAGTATCAGCAGTCGTATCTTGATCTCATCGACGGCATGTCAGACACCGTCGACAAGTGGTCAGAAATTCCGGCACTGGATTACGACCACAACGGAAACGCACTTCCACGGCTGAATGTCTCAATCAAACTGTCTGCACTGGACAGTCAGTTCTCTCCGACCGATCCTGTCGGCACCAGAGAACGCGTGCTGCAGCGACTGCGGCCGATCCTGCGAAGTGCTCAGGAAAATCATGCGTACGTCCATTTTGACATGGAACAGTACTACTATAAGAACCTGACGCTGGACATCTTCAAACATGTGTTGATGGAAGACGAGTTCCGCGAATATCGAGACGCGGGCACTGTTGTGCAGGCCTACCTGAACGATGCCGCGGACGACCTGAATCAACTGCTGGCATGGACTAAAAAACGGGGCACACCCATCACCGTGCGACTGGTCAAAGGAGCCTATTGGGACTACGAAACCATTCGATCGGAATACCGCAACTGGCCGTGTCCGGTGTTTCGACGCAAGTGGCAGTCAGACGACAACTTCGAAATGCAGTGTCAATTCCTGATGAAGAACTTCGAATGGCTCCGCCCTGCTCTGGCCAGCCACAATCTGCGAAGCCTGGCTCACGGACTGGCATGGGGCGAAGAATACGAAGTCCCCGAACGAGCTCTGGAAATCCAGATGCTGTACGGCATGGGTGACGAGCAGGCTCAGTTGTTTGCCGAAGCCGGACATCGGGTTCGCATTTACACGCCGTTCGGAAAACTGATTCCCGGCATGGCGTACCTCGTGCGTCGGTTGCTTGAAAACACATCCAACGATTCCTTCCTTCGACAAAGCTTCCAAGAACACGTAGCCGTCGAGAAATTGCTCATGAAACCATCAGACCACGCTGTTGAAGAACCTGTTGTCGAAGACGAAGTCACCGAAGGGTTCACTAACGAACCACTGACGGACTTCAGCATCGAAGAAAACCGCGCTGCAATGAAGCAGGCGTTGCAGGAGGTTCGCGACGAATTCGGACGCAGCTATCCGCTGGTAATTGATGGCAAGTCCAGCGAAAGCCGCAGCACCCTGAGTTCTCGTAACCCGTCGAATACAACAGAAGTTGTGGGCCACGTGGCGTCTGCATCCGCTGATCAGGCTGCCGATGCTGTCGATGCCGCGCGACGCGCTTTCCCGCACTGGGCGTCGATGGAAACCAGCAATCGCTGCGAATATCTTGAGCTCATCGCTGCAGAAATCCGTGAGCGCCGCTTCGAAATGGCTGCATGGATCTGCCTGGAAGTTGGTAAGCCGTGGGCCGACGCTGACGGTGACGTCGCAGAAGCGATCGACTTCTGCATGTATTATGCTCAGGAAATGAGGCGTCTGGACGCTCCGCAAAACTGCAACTTTAAGGGAGAAGAAAACAGCTACAGTTATCGACCCCGTGGCGTGACCGTCGCCATCGCGCCCTGGAATTTCCCGCTCGCAATTCTGACTGGCATGACCGCAGCAGCGATCGTTACCGGCAACACCGTTGTGATGAAGCCGGCGGAGCAGGCATCCGTTGTCGCTGCGAAGCTAATGGAGATCATTCGCAACGCAGGCGTACCGAACGGCGTCGTAAACTTCCTGCCAGGTATCGGCGAAGACGTCGGACCGGAACTTGTTGGTAGCCCGGATGTCGACATCGTCTGCTTCACCGGCTCAAACGAAGTCGGCCTGGAAATCAACCGTATCGCAGCGGACACCAACGAGCGACAGACGAACGTTCGCAAAGTCATCGCAGAAATGGGTGGCAAAAACGCGATTATCGTTGACGACGACGCAGACCTGGATGAAGCCGTCCTCGGCGTTATGCACAGTGCGTTTGGTTATGCCGGACAAAAGTGTTCGGCTTGCTCGCGAGTCATCGTGTTGGCGGCGGCTTACGATCAGTTTGTTGAACGCCTTGCTGAAGCGACAAAGAGTCTGATTGTCGGACCGGCAGACGATCCGGCCACAAACGTGGGTCCGGTGATCGACGAAGAATCTGTCAAACGGATCCAGGCTGCAACAAAAAACATCGACGCGGAAACCGGTGAAGCAGTGATCCTTGCTGTCGATATCAGCAATCTTGCCAAAGAAGGCAACTTCGTCGGTCCGCACATCATTACCGGCGTCGATCCGGATTCCGCGCTTGCTCAGGACGAAATCTTTGGGCCGGTGCTGGTCGTGATGAAGGCAAAAAATCTTGACGAAGCATTGAGCATCGCCAATAACACACGCTACGCATTGACTGGCGGCGTCTACAGTCGCAGCCCGGGAACACTGAAACGTGTCCGCAATGATTTTCACGTGGGCAACCTGTACCTGAACCGTGAGATCACCGGAGCCATCGTGCAGCGACAACCGTTCGGCGGTTTCCGAATGAGCGGCATTGGCAGTAAGGCGGGCGGTCCGGATTATCTGATGCAGTTTCTGATTCCGATTAACGTCACTGAAAACACAATGCGAAGAGGCTTCGCTCCGGAAGAAGCAAAGCCCGCCACAAAGGAAAAGGCGGCAAAGAAGACAGCTACAAAGAAGGCGGCGAAGAAATCGCAAAAGTAGCTGTTGCCGGGACGGCATTGGCATTTCGTGGCCATCAGGAAACCGTAGGTGCAGACGAGTTTCTCCGAGACTCGTCTGTCGTGAGGGGCGTCAACTGCTGCCGAAATGGTCGCTGAGCAGAAGGGCCTGCGCCCGATACGGCCAGGTTTCGGAGAAATCTGGATACAGCTGAACCGCCTGGTTAATCCGTGTGCGCTGATTTTCTCTGGTAAGACGTTCACAGGTGTCTAAAACGTAGGAAACCTTCTATCGTTGAGCCCACGTTTATGCGAATTGCCATCATCGGATCCGGAATTTCAGGCCTCGTTGCAGCGTACAAGCTGCACCAGAAGCATGAAGTGACCGTCTTTGAGGCAAACGATTACATTGGCGGGCACACCAACACGGTCGAAGTGGACGTCGACGGCCAGAACTATGCGATCGACACGGGATTCATTGTCTTCAATGATCGCACGTATCCCAACTTCTGCCAGCTGCTGGACGATTTGCAGGTTGAATCACGACCGACGACCATGAGCTTCAGCGTCCGTGCTGAGCACGACAATCTCGAGTACAACGGCAGCTCGCTGAGTGGCCTGTTTGCTCAAAAGCGAAATCTGTTACGGCCGAAATTCTACCGTATGGTCTGCGACATCCTGCGATTCAATCGTGAGTCGCTGGAACTGCTTGATGACGACAACGACACGATCACAGTCGGTGAGTACCTCCGTCAGAAAGAGTACTCCACACAGTTTGCCGATCACTATCTACTACCCATGGGGGCCGCGATCTGGTCGTGCCCGACGGCAGCGTTCGAAGCGTTTCCGATGCGGTTCATTGTGGAGTTCTATAAGAACCACGGGCTGCTGAGTCTTAAAGACCGTCCAACGTGGCGAGTCATCACAGGCGGATCGCAACAGTACGTCGCGCCGCTGACGAACGGCTTCCGCGACCGCACCCGATTAAGTTGCCCGGTAACCGGCGTGTACAGAAATTCGCACGCCGTGACGCTGAGAACATCCGACGCCGAAGAAACATTCGATGAAGTTGTCTTCGCCTGCCACAGCGATCAGGCGCTGCGAATTCTGGGTAACGACGCTGGCGATGCAGAACGCGAAGTTCTGGGAGCCATCCGTTACGAACCTAACATCGCCGTGCTGCATACGGACGAATCCGTCCTGCCAACACGCAAAACAGCATGGGCGGCGTGGAACTATCATGTGCCGTCAGGGCAGACCAACAAGTCAACACTGACATACAACATGAACATTCTGCAGCACATCGAATCGGATCACACGTTTTGTGTTACGCTGAATGAAGAGGCCCGCATCGATTCCGAAAAAGTGCTCGGCACATTCAAGTACAGCCATCCAGTCTTCACCGTAGAGCGTTCGACAGCGCAGGCACGACATAGCCAACTGATTCGCAGCAACCGCACATCGTTCTGCGGCGCATACTGGGGCAACGGGTTTCACGAAGACGGCGTTAACAGCGCGTTGGCTGTGGTGCGCGAATTCGAAAGCCCGACGGTGAATACGACGAAGGTGCGGGTTCATGCATAGCTGCGTTTACGAAGGCACTGTTCAGCATCGTCGGTTTTTGCAAAAAGACCATAGCTTCCAGAACCGACTCTTCCTGATGTATCTGGATCTGGATGAACTTTCGACGGTTTTCAAAGGTCGCTGGTTGTGGTCGGCCAGCCGAATGGCGGTCGCTCGATTTCGCCGGAAAGATCACGTC
Source organism: uncultured Planctomycetaceae bacterium (assembly GCA_937919915.1). Classification (GTDB taxonomy): domain Bacteria; phylum Planctomycetota; class Planctomycetia; order Planctomycetales; family Planctomycetaceae; genus Fuerstiella. Next base: position 2,889 of record CALFOL010000391.1, on the reverse strand, counting down.
GGTGATGCTGGTCAGCCTTTGCAGGACTGTGTGCGAGACCTTGTCGAACGGCAGGCTGATTTTCGTCCGTCGGGCCCCATTCGACTGCTGACCAGTCTGCGCTATTTTGGCTACATCATGAACCCGGTGTGCTTTTATTATTGCTACGCCGACGACGGACAGACGCTGGAGGCCATGGTCGCCGAAGTCACAAACACGCCGTGGGGCGAACGACACTGCTACGTGATCGATGCTCGATCAGCGGCGGCAAAACAGGTGATCCAGGCAGAGCACAAAAAAAAGTTCCATGTGTCGCCATTTATGCCGATGGACATGAGCTACCTCTGGCAAATCAGCCCGCCTGGCCAGCGAATCGCGGTGCATATTGAAAATCGACGCAACGCAGTGCGAGCCTTCGATGCGACGCTGGCTCTCACGCGCCGGGAGATTACCGGCCTCAATCTGGCTCGGGCACTGGTGCGGTTTCCGTGGATGACTGGCCAGATTTCGGCAAGCATTTACTGGCAAGCTTTACGGCTGTGGCTAAAACGAGTCACGTTCTTCGCTCATCCGGCAAAGCAGCGAATTTCAGCCATAGAATCGGAATCGCAACTTTCGGCTCCGACAAATCCAGGTATTCAGAAATGAGTTCAGTATCAGTGACCACGAATGACCCCGAGAGTCTCGACGCCGAGTGCGCTGTGGATGCTCCTGCAAAACACTCACGATGCGGAGCCGAACGCAGGTGGCCAACGCAAGTTGTGCAGCAACTGGTGACGAATCGGCTGGCGCTCCTAAAGAACGGACAGCTGTTTCTGGACGATCAATGCGGTCGCTGCATACTGGGTTCGAACGACACCGATGACATGAGTGCCACTGTTGTCGTGCGCGACCCGGACTTCTACTGGAGTCTTGCGAAAGGCGGAAATCTTGGAGCGGCAGATTCGTACCTCAATGGAGACTGGGAATGCGATGACCTTGTCAGCCTGTTCCGTATCTTCTGTCGAAACATCGACCAGCCGGAAATGAACGGCTTCCTGAAACGACTGTCCAAACCGATACTGCGAGCTGGACATTGGTTCGCTCGAAACACGCGAGAAGGCAGTCGTCGCAACATTCAGGCACACTACGACCTCGGCAACGAGTTCTTCGAGTTGTTTCTGGATCCTTCCATGATGTATTCGGCCGCGGTTTATGAGACGCCGGAAACAACTCTGGAAGAAGCACAGATAGCGCGGCTTGACAAAGTCTGTCAGCAGCTGGAACTAAAGCCCACCGATCACCTTGTCGAAATCGGCACGGGTTGGGGTGGGCTCGCCGTTTATGCGGCAATACACCACGGCTGCAAAGTCACCACGACAACGATTTCGCAAAACCAATACGACTACGCCGTGCGGCGAGTCGCCGACGCAGGGCTCAGCGACCAGGTCACTGTTCTGATGCAGGACTATCGTGACCTGACGGGTACGTTCGACAAGCTGGTTTCTTTGGAAATGATCGAAGCTGTCGGACCGCAGTTTCATGACACGTACTTCGCGAAATGTGCAGATCTGTTGAAACGCGATGGCCGGATGTTGCTGCAGGCGATCGTCATGCCGGAGCAGCGCTACGAGCAGTACCTGAAGTCGATGGATTTCATTCAGAAGTACATTTTTCCAGGTGGCAGTCTGCCGTCGGTCGCTGCCATGCAGAATTCTGTGGCGAGAACGTCGCAGCTGCGAATGCTGGCGATGGAGGACTTCGCAGACGGGTACGCTCGGACGCTGCGAGAATGGCGGCGGCGGTTTCATCTACAGCGGGATGCTGTGCGAGCTCTGGGATATCCCGAGCGATTTATTCGCATGTGGGATTACTATCTGGCGTACTGCGAAGCGGCATTCGAAGAACGTTCTGTTGGTGTGGTGCATGCGGTTTGGGGTCGGTAGGCTGGGTGAAAAATCCATAGAGCAAGCGACTCGCTTGCTCCTTCAATTGTCAATAAGAAACGTCGAATAGACAGTCGACGACGTCTGTCTAACCGGCCTCAAAATAGTATCGGAAGTCACAAGCGAGTCGCTTGTGCTACGACAGGACAGAAAGTCATGAGCGATATCCTGCTGTGGAACGCCGGGGCCGTGGGTATACTGATGGTGACGATGTGGCTCATCAGCATCGCACGTCGCGACGCGAGTATCGTTGACATCATCTGGGGCATGGGGTTCGTCGTCATCGCGTGGGTCACGTGGTTCCGGGCTCCCCTCGAAAATCGCTCGCTGCTGCTGCCGGTACTGATGACGATCTGGGGCGTGCGGTTGAGCATTCATCTGGGCACTCGAAATATCGGGAAGCCGGAAGACTTCCGTTACGCGGCAATGCGGCAGAAGCACGGTGATCGATTCTGGCTGGTGAGTCTCTACACCGTCTTCCTGCTACAGGGGACAATCATGTGGGTGGTTGCCCTACCCGTCCAGATGTCGGCTGTCGCTGAACCGAAAACCACCTGGATGACGATTTTGGGTTGCGGACTTTGGCTCATCGGCCTGTTCTTCGAAACGGTCGGCGATATTCAGCTGACAGGATTCCGAGCGAACCCGGAAAACGCCGGAAAAGTCCTGAATCACGGATTGTGGCGATTCACGCGTCATCCCAACTATTTTGGCGACTTTTGTGTCTGGTGGGGGGTGTATTTGATCGGGATAAGCTGCGGTGCACCGGTCTGGACGATGGTCGGACCGGCAGTGATGTCTATATTCCTCTTGAGGATTTCCGGAGTCACATTGCTCGAAAAAACGCTGGTCGCAAAACGTCCCGCGTACGTCGAATATGTTCAGGAAACGAACGCGTTCTTCCCAGGGCCTGTTCGGCGGAGAAATTCGGCGGAATAATGGATGTTCAGGCGGCAATCCAGAGTCTTCTGTTAAAACGATCAAG
>CALFOL010000390.1 GCA_937919915.1 uncultured Planctomycetaceae bacterium | reverse complement strand
TAGACGAGCGCTATAAAACCAGCAACGACAATAATAAATCCTCGGCGTCGAGCTTCTGCCTTGATCGATTCACTATTCGCCATCTCAGTGAGCTGGAGTGCCGGTGAACCACAACTCGGACATTGCGCAATGCTGACGGAAAATTAGACCGTGCATGTCGAGCTAGAGCATGGAATTCAGCCACATGAAGTCATGGACCAATGAAGGCCTGCAGCCTACCAGTTCTCAATCCCTGGGCCAGCGATTCGTCTGTAACGCCGAGAAGCTGCCTCCACCAGGAAAAGCCGCGTTCCTTCTTAATCTACGTAATGTTGCCGTTATGGGGCTGCGTTCCGTTCCCTGGACGCTGTAACAGGAATGTTTCCACTTATTCGCGGGACATTGGCGGACGTGGTTGCTAGTGTTTATCTCCTCGCCGGAGAGCCTGATGCCAAAACATCGCCCTCCAAAAATCCTCAGTTAACACCCACCACAGACAAATCAGGAATTCGGAATGACGGACGAACGTGTTTCGGTATCGCCCGACCATCAGCAACGCGCGGCGAAACTTGTTGAAACCTGCCGCAGTATTCGTGAGCAGATCAGCAAGATTGTTGTCGGCCAGGACGAAGTTGTTGAACAGCTGCTGATCGCAATCCTGGCGCGGGGACATTGCCTGCTGGAAGGTGTGCCTGGCCTGGCGAAAACTCTGATGGTTCGCTCACTGGCGGACACCATGAGTCTTGGGTTTCAGCGTATTCAGTTTACACCCGACCTGATGCCCGCCGACATTACCGGGACGGATATCATTCAGGAGAACCGCGACACCGGCCACCGCGATCTGGTGTTCGAAAAAGGCCCCATCTTTACTCAGATGCTGCTGGCCGACGAAATCAACCGGACACCGCCAAAGACGCAGGCGGCATTGCTGGAAGCGATGCAGGAACACGAAGTCACGGTCGGCGGAAAGACTTATCGCCTGGAAGAACCGTTCTTCGTGCTGGCAACGCAGAACCCGATTGAGCAGGAAGGCACCTATCCTCTGCCGGAAGCTCAGCGTGACCGCTTTCTGTTTAACGTGTTGGTTGACTATCCGACTCGCGATGAGGAAAGCGAAATCATCGATCGCACAACCTCGACGGCTTCAGCCGCCATTTCCTCGGTGGTTTCCGGCGCAGACATTATCGCGTGTCAGGAAACCGTGCGACTGGTGCCGCTGCCGGAACACGTGAAAATGTTCGTGCTCGATCTGGTGCGGTCCGGACGCCCGAAAGACGAAGGCTCCGCGATGTGGGTTCGTGATATGATCGATTGGGGGCCCGGTCCGCGAGCGTGTCAGCAATTGGTGCTGGCCGCCAAGGCGCGCGCCATTATGCGGGGGCGCCATCATGTGACTCGCGACGACGTAGTGGCCCTGGCGTATCCCGTGCTCAGGCATCGCATTGTGCCGACGTTCAACGCAGAAGCGGAAGGCGTCAGCGTTGATGATTTGATTACCCGACTGTTGAAGGAAGTCCCGGCGGCTTCGAAGCAACTGTTGTGAGCCGACGGCTCATTCGGATCGTTTCTCCAGGATATGTCAGGCCCGAGGCTAGCGCCTACGGCTCACTGGTTTCTAAGTATGCCTCATGTAGCTGACGTGCTGTCTGCACGTGACATCGGAAAATTCGTCAACCTGCAGGTCCTTGCCCGACAGGTGGTGGAAGGTACGTGCAGCGGTCTGCATAAGTCGCCGCATAAGGGATTCAGTGTCGAGTTCAAAGAACATCGGCAGTATGTTCCTGGCGACGAAATTCGCAACATCGACTGGAAGGTGTACGGCAAAACAGACCGTCTGTTTATTCGCGAGTACGAGCAGGAGACGAACCTGCGAGCCACCATCCTGCTGGATTCCAGCGGGTCGATGGGCTACACGGGTTCGCGCAGTAACGGGTTGACCAAGCATGATTATGCCATTCGAACGGCTGCGTGTTTGTCCTATTTGTTATTACAACAGCAGGACAGTGTCGGTCTGGTGACGTTTGACACGAAAGTGCGAAGCTACATTCCCCCGCGAGCTCGCCCGAAGCATCTGCAGGCGATCATTAATCAGCTGGACAAAACCAAACCGGCGGACGAAACAGAACTCGGCGATGTGTTCCACGAAATGGTGGCAAAGATTCAGCGCCGCGGGCTGGTGATTATCATTTCCGATTTGTTCGGCGATCTGGATCATCTGCTGAAAGCGTTGGCCCACTTCAGACACGCCAGGCACGAGATGCTGATCTTTCAGATCTGGGATCCGGACGAACTGGACTTTCCGTTTCGCCAGTGGACTCAGTTTTCGTCGCTGGAAACGGCCAACCGGCGACATCTGGTCGACCCCGCGCAGATTCGGCGGGCGTATCTGGAGAAGCTGGCACTCTTCCGCGAAAAGTTGACCAACGGATGCAATCGTCATCGGATTAACCTGGTGCCGATGTCGACCGATCAACCGTATTCCGATGCAGTGGCCGCATATCTGGGACTCAGGAGGCGGTCGAGATGACGTTACTCAACGGAGCTTTGGCGTTCGGTGCTCTCGCGGCGCTGATTCCCATCATCCTGCACATCTTAAACCGCAGCAAGTTTCGCCAGGTGGAATGGGGGGCCATGCATCTGCTGGAGTCGGTGGTCAAAGTGAACCACAAGCGATTTCGGTTTGAACAATGGATTCTTCTGGCGGTGCGGTGTGCGATTCCGATTCTGCTGGCGTTGTGTTTGGCTCGGCCTGTGTTGACCGGATCACGTATGCTGGCCGGCGATGCGCCTGTTTCGATGGTCGTTCTGCTGGATACGAGTTACTCTATGGAAGCCACCAGCGCTGGCGTTGAGAATTTCGAGAAGGCGGTCGACGCGGCGTGTGCGATTATCGAAGCGACGCCGCGCGGTTCAGAAATTACGGTTATTCAAACCGGTGGAGCTCCGACGCCGCTATTCGATCAACCCCTGTTCGATTCCGAAGCCGTCGTGCGACGTATTCGCTCGATTCACGCGGGCTACGGAGCCAGCGACATGCAGCAGTCCCTGGACGCGGGGCTGGCAACGCTGGCCGGAATGTCGCACGCTCGCCGTGAACTGATTGTGATTAGCGACTTTCAACCAGCCGACTGGTCCGGATCAGCTAACGTCGCCGATTCGATTCGCCAGCAGGTTGAGTCGATGACGATTAAGCCGGCGCTATCGCTGTTGCAGGTGGGTGAGGCGGTGGTCGGCAATGTTTCGATCGAATCGCTCGAGTTTTCGAATCGTCCGCTCGGTGTCGGGCAGCAGTTGTCAGTGCGAGCAAACCTGCGAAACCACGGCGAGACGGCGGCGGGGAATGCTCGCGTCATTCTAAAGATCGATGGTAAAGAACAATCGGTGTCTCAGGTTTCGCTGGCGGCGAATACTGCGACGCAAACGCTGTTTCCGTGCAGTTTTGATGAGCCGGGCTCGCACGTCATCGAAGTCGAAGTCGCTGTTGATGATCCATTAAAGACAGACAATAGATTCGCGGCGGCCGTGACGATCTGGGACCAGATTGATGTGCTGCTGATCGACGGTGATCCCGTTTCACAGCCGCTGAAGAGTGAAACGGACTTCCTGTCTGTTGCGTTGACGCCATATTCGTTTGGACGTATGAAGCTGACAGATCTGGTGAAGACGAAGACGGTGTCTCATAAGGCGAATCTGAAGGCCGAGTTTGAGGCTCAGCCGAAAGTCGTCGTGCTGGCCAATCTCCCACAGCTTACCGACGCGCAAACGAACGAGATGCAGCGTTACATCGAAAGCGGTGGTGCGGTGTTAATTTGTGCCGGCAACCGAATCGACACCGCGTGGTACAACAAGCACCTCTTCTCGCGTGGGTTGCTGCCGGCGGAATTCGGTTTACCCCGGGGCAAAATCGATGACAAGGGACAGAGTGCGCGTATTGTGGCTCAACGTTTTGAACATCCAGCGCTGCAGTTCTTCAACGATGCTTCCAACGGCGACCTGTCGACAGCCGAAATTCGTCAGTGGTATGAACTGAAGGTCCCTGCAGATCGTTCCATGATTCTGACGGCGTTACAGAATGGTGACGAGGACGCTGCTGCAGCGAAAGAGACGGAATCGAAGACCGTCGTGATGGCGCGGCTGGACAACGGGGATCCGTTGCTGGTGGAAAAGACAATCGGCGACGGCGTGGTTGTGCAGATGGCGACGGCCGGCGACGCGGATTGGTCTGACCTGCCGATGCGACCGTATTATGTGCCGCTGATGCAGCAACTGGTGACGACGATGGCGACACAACTAACGCCGCCGAAGAACATTCGCACGGGAGAACCCGCTGTGGCGATGTTCCCAGCCGATCCCGAAAGCGCAGCGGACGGAGCCGGCGACTACAGTGTGTCCATTGTTGTGCCGGATGGCAGTCGTTTGAATCTGCGTTCGACGAAACAGGGCAATCGGCAGATGGTGCGTTTTGATGGAACGCGACGCCCGGGCGTCTACACGATGACCAGTCCTGATGCGAGTTCTGTTCACTTTGTGGCATCGACATCTCGCGACGAATCCAACCTGGAAGTCCTGGACCGGACGGCACTCAACACGCTGGCTGAACAAATGTCGGCCCAGACGATTGCGTCGCCGGCTGCTTATCTGGAGCAGGATCGGCTGCGGCGAAATGGACGGGAAATCTGGGAATACGTCCTGGTGGCGTTGCTGGCGTTTTTGTTTCTGGAACTGGTTTTGCAACAGACATTCTCAAGGGTTCGCACATGACAAATATTCGATTTGTCGGCAGCCTTCCTTTGTGGCTGGGTCTGCTGTTATCGCTGATCGTCTGCGTTATGGCGTGGCGATACTATCTTCGTGAAAGCAATGATCTGCCCGATCGTATGCGGTGGTTCCTGCCGCTGCTGCGGTCTCTGGCATTCTTTATGGGGATCATGATTCTGACCGGCCCGGTGCTGCATCATCGCACCGTGATCGGAGAACTTGGTCGCGTCAGGATCTACGTGGATGCGTCCCGGAGCATGGGGTTGCTGGACCGCCACATTTCTGATGGTCGCAAGCTGCTGATCGCAGAACAACAGGGCTGGCTGGAAGACGGGCGAGTCGATCCCAGTCTGCAGAATCTGGCTGGTACGGTGGCAGACGTTCGCACGCAGGTCTCCGCCGCATTGCAGCAGGAGGCGTTGAACGCAGACGGCGTCGCTGCGGAAAAACAGCGTCTGCTGTCAGCGTTGAAGTCGGTGCAGGACAGCACCGCGATACCGGAACACGTGAAGAACGGTGATAATAATGTCAGTGAATCGATTCGGGTGGTTGAAGCGATCGCTGTCAGTGGCGACCAGGCGGCGGTCGACAAAGCGGGCGAACAACTCTTAGCGGTCTGCAACTCACTTCCCGCGCTGGAACGGCAACTCCGGAAGACCTTCGAGGACGATGTGCAGCGGTTGCTGGACGGGGACGACCAATCAATCCGTGCAGCGCTAACGCTGTTCGATGAAACGCCGCGTTGGCGGCGAGCGGAACGATCGCTGCTGGAAACAGACAACCCGCTGTTTGCTGAGCTGAAGCAGCATCACAATGTGGAAGTGTTTGCACTGCACGATCAGCAGGCCAGAGAATTGTTCGACGGCACGATTTCGGCAGAAACGCCGCTGAAGTTTTCGGAAGCACCGGATGCCGCGACGTCGGACCTGGCCAGTGGCATCGTCGCCAGTCAAAGCGTTTCGCTGGCGAAAGAAACGACAGAAGCCGAAACCAGTGAGGAGATTCAATCCGCAAACGCCAACACGGCCATCGTGCTGCTGACAGACGGCCAGCACAACGCGGGACCGTCACCACTGCAAACGGCGAAAGTGCTTGGCAGCCAGGGCATTGCTTTCTATCCCGTTTCACTGGGGGCGGCTGAGCAGGCCGCGGACATTGCCGTCACGGGCGTAGAACATCCTGAGATGGTCTTTCAGAAGGATCGCGTGCGTGGCACGATGATTGTTCGAGATCAAATGCCGGTCGGACAGCCATTTGTCGCGGAAGTTCGTTATCAGAACGAAGTCGTCTGGCAGCAGCAACTGTTGACAGAAAACAACGGCGAACGGCGAATCGAATTCGAATTCGGCATTGACGAACTGGTCGAACGCATCGGGAGTCAATTCGCGTCTGATGTGAAACAGCACGCGGTCGCGCTGGCAATGACGGCGTCGATTGCACCGTTGGCGAATGAAGCGGAACCAAACAACAACCAGCGGCCGATTCGTCTGGCAGCGATTACTCAAAACTATCGTCTGTTGATTCTGGACGGGCGTTCACGCTGGGAAACGCGATATCTGCGCAACGTGTTCGAACGCGACACGCAGTGGGACGTTGACGTCATCATCGCGGGAGTTGGCAACGACGACGAAACTCTGCCGCGCGGCGACGGAGACGATATGTTTCCGGAAACTCGCGACGGTCTGTTCGAATACGATTTGATCATCTGCGGTGAAGTCGGTGCGGAACTTTTCTCGGAACATGAATATCAATGGATTCGGGAATTTGTGGAAACTCGTGGGGGTGGATTGATCTTTATCGACGGCAGTCGTGGTCGCATGAAGGCGTTTTCTGATCAGGATCTGGGACCACTGTTGCCGGTGGAGTGGTTGTCGACTGTTGTGTCGACTCAGCCCACAATGTTGCAACTGACAGAAAAGGGAAGTCGTGAGACAGCGTTGACATTCGAAGTTGATGCGACGGCCAATCGACGATTCTGGACCGAACTCCCACCGCCTCACACGTTAAACGCGGTGCAGGCTCTGCCGGGTGCGGAAGTATTGGTGGAAGCCATCGTCAACAATTCTCCAGTGCCCGCGATCGTGACGCGAAATTACGGGGCCGGTCGAGTTTTATATCTGGCCTCTGACGAAACCTGGCGCTGGCGCTATAAAGCGGCGGACACTTATCATCAGCGGATCTGGAATCAGCTTGCGAAGTTTGTCATGCCGCGACCGTTCGCCACCAGCGACGAATATTTGTCCGTTGATACGGGGCCGGTGAGTTACCAGATGGGAGATTCCGCGGACATTCGCATTCGCCTGTTGGGACTGGATGGAAAACCAGCCACAGACGCGACGGTCGATGCGTTGGTGTGGAAAGACGGTCGCGTTGTTTCGACGGCCAGCCTGACTGGTGATCCGGATGTGCCGGGGATCTACCGGGGCAATTCCGGAGCCTTGGCGGATGGCGACTATGAAGTGTCGGTGCGAGCGGCAGGGTTCAGCGATGAGGCCTTGAAGGCTCGCGGCCGGTTTGTGGTCTTGCCGCCGGAGTCTGTGGAACTGTCAAATACAGCGTGCAATGAAGAGTTGCTGCAACAGATTGCGTCGGAATCCGGCGGGGTTTATCTGCGTGAAGAACAAATTGGCGAGTTGTCTGCGTTGCTGAGTCCGCTGAGTAGCGGGCGCGTGGTGGAGTCGGATGACTCGCTGTTTGAGAACAAGCCATGGAGTTATGGCTGGTTAGCCGCAATCGTGATGCTGTTGACACTGGAATGGTTCCTGCGAAAACGAGCAGGATTGTTGTAGCGTGCAGGACAGGCGGTCCGCCTGAGTTATGTGATTGGTGCGAGTCCTACAGCGTATTACGCTGACTTGTGTCCGCGGGGCACGCGTTTCGATCAAAGAAAGCCTGCTCCCGCGAGCGAGTGACGTTCACGACAATAAGTAAACTCCTCTAGAGGATGGATAAGTCATGAGTACCACAATTCTTGATCCAACAGTTGCTGATAAACTGCAGAGCTTCGGGCGTCGGCGGTTTCGCATGCTTGTGTTGCGGGGAATCTGCGCCGCCGTGGTGACGTTCCTGCTGTGCATTGCGGTCGTCTCACTGATCGATTGGTATTGGGTGCTGTCCGATCGTGCGCGGTGGCTGCTGAGCAGTGCGGCGTATGTGATTACCGCAGGAGTTGTGTGGACGACTGCTGTACGGAAGCTGCTGCAGCCTCCGGGACGCGAAGAGCTGGCAGTGTTTGTTGAAGATGCGGAGCCCGAGCTGCGAGAAAACCTGCTGTCCGCTGTCGAACTGGCAACGGACGATCCGGCGACGGTTAACGATTCGCCCGTGTTTCGTGGTTTACTGCAGGGCAAAGTCGCCTTGCAGATGGCGAAGATTCATGTACCGAACCTGCTGCCGCTGCGAATGCTCGCGAAGTGGATGTTTGGCGCAGCGGCTGTGCTGGTGGTCCTGACGTTTCTTATGAGTCTGCCTGATCCGCGATTTCGAACACTGGCCGTTCGCGCGATGCTGCCCGGTGCTAATATTGATCGCGTTTCTCGGATCCATGTGGAAGTGCTGCAACCGACGCCGAATTCGATCATGATCGCGAAAGACGAAACGGTCGCCGTTGTCGTTGAAGTTTCCGGCGGCGACGTCAGCGAAGTAATTCTGGAGACCTTTACCCCAGAAGGCTCGCAGCGGCAGTCGATGCGAGCTCGCGACGGCGCAGAGTATGTTTCCAATCTGCACATTGATGAAAGTGTCGAATACCGCATTCTGGCGGGCGACGCGGTGACTCGTCGGCACTCCATCACCGCTAAAGGTCGGCCGCAGGTGGTTGCGTTCCACAAAACGTTTCGGTTCCCTGAATACTCCGGGCTGCCGAATCAGGACGTCACCGAAACCACGGGCGATCTGATTGTGCTGGAAGGTACTCAGGCTACGCTGCAGCTGGATCTGGACCAGGACGTGTCTGCTGCCGAACTCAGAATCGACGGTGCGGATTCCGAAGAAGTCGTCACGATTCCATTGACTCGCAACGACGCCGGTCAATGGGCTGCTGACGTGAGCATTGATGAACACGCGATCTACAAAGTTCACCTGGTATCATCGGAAACCGGTTTCGAAAACATCTTTAGTCCTCCCTACGAAATTCGTCCCGTGCCGGACCTGATTCCGCGAGCGGGTTTCGTCGATCAGCAGGAAACCAATCTGCTGCTGCCACCGAACGACATTCTGGCGTTGAAAGGCATGGCAGAAGACGATCTGCCGTTGGTGAGTCTTACTCAGGAAATCTCGGTCAACGGCCGCGAATGGGTCGAAGTGCCGTTGAAAACAACTCAGCCGCAGGCGAACCACAGCGAAGGCGAGCCCGCCGACGAAGCCAGTCGAAATCTGATGACGTCCGCGTGGGACTGGGATTTGATTGGCCTGAAACTCAAGACCGGCGACCAGATCACGACCCGTCTTGTGGCCACCGACCGCAAGGGAAATCGCGGTGAATCTGTGCCGCTGCGCATTGTTGTGTCCGCTCCGGATTTTGACCCGCAACGCCACGCACAGACAGAAAAGAAGGCCGCTCTGTACGACAGCTTCGCCGACCTTGCGAAACTCGCGGAAGAGCACAAAGTCACAGCGGCGGACATCATCAAACGTCTCCGCGAGGAACGCCACCAGAAGCCGGAGGAACGACGTGCTGACGCAGAACAGGCACTGGATCGCACGAACCTTGCGGATCTGGCCAGCAAACTTGCAGAAGCGTCCGGTGAACTGCTGGCAGAGATTCACGCAGTTACGCTGGTCATGCCCACAGGCGCTGATGCCTACGATCTGGAACTTTCCGGCCGCGCGATTGCCCGACTGCATCACGAACACTGCACGACGCCGAACTATCTGCTGACAGTCATGCAGCAGGGCGATGAGAAGCTGGTTCGCGAGGCGATTGAGCAGCTGAAGCAGTCGTTCGATCGTTCTGCAGACGACGCCAAAAGCGTGGCGAATCACTATCAACAGCTCATCAGCCACAACCTGGGCGCCGCGGTTGCTCAGGACCTGGACGCTCTGCTGCGACAACAGAAACTGGTTGTCGACAGTCCAACGCAAACATGGACTCGACTGGTGCGGCAGGAAACTGTTGTCATGAATCAGCTGCTGGTGGTGGAACGCCTGGTTGGTCAGCAACAGGATCGACTCAGCGGCCATATTCAAAACGTCTTTAAGCAGCTGCTCGACTGGTCGCGACAACGCAGCGAACAGCTGGAACGGGCGTTCGAATCTGAAGAAAGACTGGCAGAACTGCAACGATTGTCGCAGGATCTGATGCGGGAATTAAATGATCGTCAGCGAATGGACGTCGTCGATAATGGCCTGTCGGAAAGGCTGAATCAGGCACGGCGCGATTTCGACTATCGTTCAGGGACGTTGTCTGAACCGTTGTCGGACATCGGCAACGCAACACGCGAGGAGAATCGCATCACAGCTGAGGCCGCCAAAGCGGACGATTCGACCAAAGCGGAAGAGTTGTTGGCGAGTTCCGAACGCTTCGTTGCTGAGGTCGATTTGAAGCATCGCAGCAGCCTTGAGCAGCTGCGGACTCGTCGGACATTGATGCAGGCTCGACAGGACGGCAACCCGCAGTTTGCGGCTGACGCCGGACTGACACATCGTGCGGTTACGTCGCTGCTGAATCAGCATCGTCAGGGAGACCCTCAGGAATCGATCGTGCCGACAGCGTTTCAGGAAATTGCGCCGGCGTATCGTGTGCTGGAGTCCGGTCATGACTTGAAAAACGCGCAGCAGTGCCTGGTGAATCTGATTCAACTGGAACGCTGGAGCTCTCAGGAACTGCAGGCTGGTATTGATCATCCGCGCCAATGGGACGTCATCAACAAGGGCATTGAAGAAGCGGTGAATAAGATGCGGGCCGCTCGCATCGACAACGAAATTGTGGGACGCATCGATCAGGTGCGCTGGTCTGCGGCCGCACAGGAAGCCAACCGCAAACTGCAACAGCGTCGCTGGGTTCGTGAAGAAATGGTGGCTGCTGGTTCCGATCTGATTGACATCCGCGATCAGCTGAAACCGGTCGGCTACGAACTGGATACCGCCATGGCTGCGGCACGAGCCATCATTGCGAAATACGCACCGACGATTCCGCAGATGGCTCAACAGGCTGCTGATCAACTGCGGCAGCTGGAGGAAGAGACCACAGACGCCGCGGATGCTGTCGAACAGGAGGCGGCTCAGGCGGAGAACCAACCAGAGCAACAGCAGCCACAGCAGACTTCTGAAAATGAGCAACGTCTGGCGGATCTGCAGGAACAGCAGCAACGTATCAATCATCAGATCGACGATCTGGTTGAAGCGTTGGTGGAAGACGCGAATTCACAGGACCTGATGGTTGAAGACCAGCGTGAACGAGCGCGCGATGCAGACGACAGCATCGCGATGGTGCAGGATCCCGCTAAGCAGATGAATGAAGCTCTGCAGGAAGCGGAAGACAGTGATTCCGCCAAAGAACAGGCTCAGGAATTATCAAAGGCCGCTGAACAACAGGAACGCGCGGCTCAGGCCCTGGAGAAAGTTGCAGAACACTTCGATCGTCTCGAACAGGGACTGGATGTCGCGGAAACGCGAGCGGAATTGCGTGAGCAGGAACGCGAACTCGGGATCGCTCGGCAGATGGATCAGCGGTTTGAACAGGCGCAAGAATTGGCCGAGATGGCTCAGCAGAATCCTGAGGATTTGTTGCAGGAATTAGAACAGGAACTCGCCCAGAATCCGGCGATGCAGCAGGCGCTGTCGGAGATTTCGCAGAATACGATTCAGGAAGCGCGCAACGCATTGCAGGACGCGGCGCAACAGGAACAGGAGCTTCAACGAGCCAACGAACTGTCGGATGAGCAATTCCAGGAGCAAAAGAAACAACTGGCCGAAGACCTGCGGGAACTCGGCCAGGACGCGGCGGAACTTTCGCAGCAGCTTGTAAACCAGGCCAAGTCAGCCGCGTCCCAAGCGAAGACTCCAGAAGCTCAGAAGAAGTTCGAAGAGACGCAGCAGAAACTCAACGAAGCCGCCAACGCCGCGAAAAGTGCGAACGAAGGCGAATTAAAAGAAGACCTCGCTGCCAAAGCGCAACAGACCAAAGAGGCAATCAAGGAAGCGTCAGAAGCTATTCAGAAAGGCAAAGAAGAAGCCGCTGCCGGGAAGAATGAGGAGGTTCATCCGGACGACAACAATCGCGAGAATGCGAAACGGAACCTCGAAAAACAACGGAAGGATTTCAACGACCAACGCAAACGGGCGGCTGATGCCGTCGTGGGTCAGGAAGAAGGTCGGGAAAAACAACAGCAAGCTCAGGTTCAAAACGCCGAACGCAACCTGAAGAAAGCAGAGGAGGATGCCCGGGAAGCACAGGACAAAGCCAACCAGAAACCAGATGACAACGGAGCGAAAAATGCCGCTCAGCAAGCCGAAGCCAGACTGCAACAGGCTCAGCAAACGGCTGTAAACGCGGTGGCAAAGCAACAACAGGCCCAGCAGAAGCTGAATGCCGCCCGCGAGGAGCGGAACGAGTTGAACTCCGTGCCGGAACCGCCACTGAATGACAAAAACCCAGCCGCTCAACTCGCTGAAGCGTTCGCTCAGGAGGCGGCAGAGGCAGCCAACCAACTGAACCAGCGTGCACAAGAGTTGGCGAAGAATGCTGAGACAGGAGAAGCTGCCACACCGGTTGAAAGTCAATTGGCTAACGCAGCAGATCGGCAGGAGCGGGTAGCTGAGGACGTTGAAGAAACGGCGGAGAACGTAGCACGGGCTGCACGTCACGAAAGACGATTGCAAAGTGCGGCGTCAGCAAAAGCGCTGCAGCAAGCGTCAGACGATATTCAACACGTGGCCGACAACGAAGCCACACAGGCACAGAAACAGCTGGAAGGGGCAGCGGAAGCCGCGGCTGAGGCTGCAGAAACTGGACAACCGCAGCAGAACAATCAACCAGCTGTTCAGGCTAGCCAAGCGTTGGCCCAGGCAGAGCAGGCACTGAGTCAGCAGGCTGAGGCGTTGTCTGAAGTTCTGGAACAGGCCGCTGCGGAAGCCGCTGCTGCCGCGACTGCTGGTGAACAGGGTGGGGAGCCGCAGGGACAACAACCGTCCGGGGAAGGTCAGCCAGCTGGCGAACCAGCGACTGGTGAAGGCCAGCCGGGGCAACCAACTGGTGGAGAACCGCAGTCACAGCAACCCGCTTCGTCGGCGCCGCAGTCTTTCACACCGGAAGAAATGGCGGCCGGGATGCAATTGGCTCAAACGCTGGATGAACTGGATCGCCAGCAGGCAGCAGCCGCTGCCGCAGAGGCTGGCAGTGAAGCGGGACAAACGCCATCGAGCCAACAGCAACTGCAAAATCTGGCTCAGGCGGCTCGCGCACAGCAGGCACAAATGGCAGCCGCCAGGGTTTTGGCTCAACAGCAGGCGGCATTGTCCAGTCCGTCTTTGACTCCACCGGAAGGAATTCCAGCCTACGACGGACAGACCGATGCATTCGCCGTGTTGCCGGTGAATCGTCAGGAAAATGAAGAGTGGGGTAAGCTGCGAGAACAAGCGGCAGAAGACTTAAGCAAAGGTCGCCGGGAAAAGGTTTCGGAAGAATACCGCAAGAGCGTCGAGACGTATTTTCGAGTACTGGCGGAACGAGCAAGGCGGAAACAGTAATGAGCGACAAGCAGATATTCGGGCTCATTGATCGTCGAGCCGCCGCGGTGTGCCACTGGCTTTGCCAGTGCCTCTGTGTGGCGAGAAAACACTGGCAGTGCCAGTGGCACACGAAGTGTAGGCGGCCTGGCCAGAATCTGGCGAGTTCGGCGGCGGTGGCAATTCTGCTATGTGCCTTCCTGACTTCGGACGCTTCTGCTCAAGACAAGGCCGCACCTGCAGTGGCTGCACCAACCGTTTCCCCGTTTCAAAAAGACGAAGTCGACATCGCTGCTGACAAGGCCATAGCGTTCCTGGTGACTCAGCAAAAAGAAGACGGATCCATCCAAACCGGTCAGCACCAGACCACGATGACGTCGCTGGCGATCATGGCCATGGCCAGTGTTGGTATTCAACCGGCTGATCCGAGTCCGGAAGGACAGGCAATGAATCGCGCACTCAACTATGTGCTGCAGGAAGATCGTCAGGATGACAAGGGCTACTTCGGGCAAAAAGACGGTGGACGGATGTATGGCCACGGCATTGTCACCTTGATGCTGACGGAAATGCTGGGTATGACCACCAGCGATGAGCAGGACAAATTGCTGCATGATCGCTGTCAGAAAGCGATCGACCTGATCCTGAGCTCGCAGAAAGAAGAGAAGCCAGTCAACGCGCGCGGCGGCTGGCGCTATAACCCAAATTCACGGGACGCGGATCTTTCGGCGTCGGTGTGGCAGTTGATGGCGCTGCGGTCGGCTAAAAATGACGGCCTACAGGTTCCGGGCAGCGCGATTCGTGACGCGGTGGGTTATCTGAAGCGTTCCTATTCCTCACCATTGGACCGCAATGGCCTTCCAAGTGGTGATAAGGCAGGCGGGTTCTGCTACGAACCCGGGCAGCGACACGCAACCTATACAATGACCGCCGCCGGATTGCTGGCGATGCAGGTTTGCGGCGAATACGAATCGCCACTGGTCGCCGGAGCCGCTGATTGGTTGATGGCTCATCCACCGCAGTGGACAGAACGCTTCTGCATGTATGGCACGTATTACTATGCTCAAGGGATGTATCAGCGCGGCGGCGAGCATGCAAAGACGGCTCAGGCGCTGGTGCAGGAGATGCTCCTGAAGGAACAGGGCGGCGACGGTTCGTGGGAGGCTGCCAACGGCGAAGAACGCAACGCGGGGAAGGTGTATTCGACATCACTGGCAGTATTGAGCCTGTCAGTGAAGTATCACTACCTGCCGATCTACCAGAAGTAATCGCAGGCAAAGAACTTGTCACTCTGCGGGCGCCTGGTGACGTGGCGGCTGGATGAGCCAGCGCATGTTGAACCAACGCATCTTCCTGCTCACCGCGAATCGGCGGTTTCCAACCATGCAGATTCAAGTAAGCATCCAGATACGTGATTCCATGTGTGCAACACCGACGACGTGGCGGCTTCGTAAGCCGGGTTCCGAGACTGTCACTCCATGCTGCGTTGCGCATTCTCTATCTGATTGCGAAGCCACTTTGAGCTCCGATCGTACAGATGCGACGCCAGCGATTCGTGGAGTGTTCCGAGCGGAGCATAGGCTCGCTCGCCGATCGGCAAATCGAGACCAACTGCATCCAGACTGACAATGGCTTCGAAGCGTTGTTCCGTCAACTGCACCTCTTCGTCATCGTCCCGATCACCTGCCACAACCGCCAGGGCACCGCCTTCGGTTGCCGCCAGACTTTTGTCGATCAGACGCCGCGATGCTCGAGAAATCACGCGGTCAATCACGCCAGACACGACCGGTCGGGTCCCGATTCGTACAGTCACGGGTTCTCCAACACGGCGTTCGGCAAGAGAAAAGTCGTCCTGGGCGACGGAGATCCGCAATTCACGGGACTGTCCGTCATCAACGACCAGCAAACTGTCTCCTTCGTGCACGTATGTTTGCAGTCGGGTCTCCAAATGAGCCGCAATCACGCGACCAGTTGCAGGAGCACGAACCTCCAACGCCTTCATCTGACTCAACGTTTGCACCAGTCGCTGCCTCAGTGACTTCAGATTGCTGTTGGCGACGACTCACCGCCCGCATCGTGTTCTTTCATGGCAATTTGCTGACGAATCAGCTCCTGCTGAATCTGCCGTTCCAGATCCAGATGCCGGTGCGTGATCTCCTCGTTGCGCAGAGTCAGCAGTAGTTCCCCCGCGACAACCTGCTGGCCGTCGACCACCTGGAGTGTTTGGATGAAGCCACTGACGTCTGAGTGAACGCGGCAACCTTCTGGAAGACTCACGATCCCCGGCGCCGTCGTTGAAAACGGTACGGGCAAGCCGAATAAGAATCCAGCCACCAATCCACAGAATGCCAGCGTAATCACACCGGCGCGCATAAGTCGCAGTGGAGCAGCCTGACCGACTTGCCGCACTTGTTTCAACGTCTTCCAGACAGGCATGCCAAACCATGCGATCATTCCGGCCACAGCCAGCGCCACACCGGCTCCGTGAAACATCACGGACGCTGCGATCAACATCGTCGAGCAAATCAGCAATCGCCAACAGACCGCCGCGATGCCGAAACATCTCAGCACAGCAATCTGCTTTCCAGAAATTGTTGGCGCACTTGAGTGTTGACCTAACAGAATTCTCTGCAGCAGTTGTCCCACCGCTTCGGAGGCGCGCGTGTACAGATTGGGAATCTCCAGCAGATCCGACATGATATAATAGCCATCGAATCTCATCAGTGGATTCGCGTTGAACAGCAGCGTCGACACACTCGCCATCACAATGACGTTGTACAGCAGATGTGCCCCGACATCAGAATCCACGACGCCAAAGCCGAGCACGGCTGCAGACGCCAACAATAATTCCACAGACATTCCTGCTGCCGCGACGTGAATTCGTTGCCAGCGAGAAGAAAACCGCCAACAGCTCGATACATCAACGTATGCCAACGGAGCAAAGAAGGCCAGAATGACGCCGGTCTCCCGGACGCTGCCTCCATAACGCTGGCACACCAATCCGTGTGCCGTTTCGTGAACGACCTTCAGCAGCATCCACGCAGCCATCAGCCACAACCAGTTATCGGGCGCAAAGACCGAGCCGGACGCCAACTGGAGCTGATCCCAATTCAGCATCAGTCGCCCACCAGCAACCAGCATTAAGCCCCCCCCCCAAATGGTGGCTGACGGCGAAAAGATCCAGCCAACAACGGGACGCAGCATCTGCAGTAGATTATCCGCTCGACCGAATGGAATCCGGATCCAGAACGGATTCAGCTTCTGCAGAAAGCCGGCTGCCTTCTTTTGAGGAGAAGATTGTTCAGTGGATTGAGGACCGCCGTCGGTGAAGGTGGCAAGGTTCGTTTCCAGCATCCACTGATACAACGATAGCGCCTGTTCCTGACTGAATGCAGTTGCGCCCTGAGTTCTCGCGGTTAGAGCGAGTGCTTCAGAAAACGTGGAATCGCCATCCAGCAGTGACAGAAACACGTACTCAACGTAGCCGATGCGATAGTAAGCAATCGCTTATATGTTTTCGCACATAACAACCTGCGAATTGTCGTTCCCTTACACACTAGGCTGAAATTGATATGAGCGATTATCTGTGGGCGGGTGCTTACAGCGATTTCGACGGGAGTTCGATATGATAAGCAGGCGCTTATATGTTTTCGCACATAATAACCTACGACTTATCCTTGCCC
>CALFOL010000389.1 GCA_937919915.1 uncultured Planctomycetaceae bacterium | reverse complement strand
CCTGAATCACCGGGTGGCCATTGATTATGTGCGATTATTTGTGGGCGGGTGCTTAGCGTGACGAACTCGGGTAAATCCATAAATTCATCCGCGGATTTGCCAAGCCATCTGTGGAAAACTTTTGACGCAGGCGATTGTTTTGTCAGATGGTGATCCGCCGATTTCGAGCTGTGACTTCCCAGCAGTCGACGATCTTTTCGTCTTCGATGACCGTCACACTTTGATGCAGGGCGCTGGTCGGGCAGATGTGCGTTGGGATTCCCAGCAACACATCACCCGGTTGAAAATCTGCTGCGGAATTGGTTTCCAATACCAGATGCTCTTCGTTGTGAATGACCTGGACGGCATCAGGCAACAACGGAAAATGGACGCGTTGCCCTTTCGGAGGATCAGCGGCGACCGCTTTGTTGCCCAGGTCCAATGTCACTCGGTCGGAAGTCGGACGGCTGATGACTCGTGTGATCACGACTGCGGCGGGTTGGAAATCCAGATCCGGAAAGTGACCGCCATAGCCCGAATCATGAAAGATGCTCGTCCCCGGACTTAACGTGATCGCCGGTTCATCCATTTCCGCATACACAGGAAACGTGGGAGACCCACCGCACAGTATCTCCGGAACCGCGATGCCCGCGGCACTGCACTTTTGTTTGAGCTCAAGCACAGCAGGCCACTCACTGGCAACCGCCGCCGTTCTTTCCGACAGCGATTCCTGATGCTGATGACCGTCATACACATGAAAGCCGGCGAACGTCACACCGGGAAGTTCAGTGATCTGTTGGCATAATTCCAGCGCCAGTGCGGAGTCAGCGGCGACACCGGTGCGGTGTTGGCCGACATCGATGTCGAGCATTACACCGACGGTCAGCCCCCTGGACGCGAGTGCTGCTGACAACTGCAGCAGCGGCACTGGGTGATCGGCGGTGACTGCGAGTTTTAACTGTGAGTGTTTTTCGAGCAACGTCACGACCCGATCGATGTTCGGCCCTACCAGATTGTATGCCAGCACAACGTCCATCGCTCCGGCGTCGACCAGCATTTCCACTTCGGCAATCGTGGCGGCTTTGTGTTTGAGGATCCCGCGTTCCATTAACAAGCCGATCACCGCGGCCATTTTATGCGTCTTGCAATGCGGACGAAGTCGTTCAACGTTTCCAGCCACTTGAATCAGGTGGTCAATGTTGTCGCGGACGCGATTCGCAAAGACGATCATTGAGGGACTGTGGATCGTACTCAGGACGTCATCGGGAATCGCTGGAATTGTGAATGGCATATCGGCAGGCAAATTTGGGTGGAATTCGGGAAGTTCAGCACCACCAATCTAACGCCCGCATTGGCTTTTTCCCAATCGGTGAATCAATGAATTGGTGGGAACGGCTGATTCGATCATGCGCTGCCCCTGCAATACCAGCGCCAAACGCCAGCGAGTGAATCCACTGCGTGTTTCGGTTCACTCGCTGGCACGTGGTGTTGATAGGCAACGCAGTCGGAAAAACTGCATTGCCTACCGAATTCTGCAGCGTCTGCTAAAATCGTTTCACTATGCCAAATCAATCAATTCAGAATTTCGCCGGATTGGAATGTCTGGTCTTCGATACCATTCCCGCAGACCGGGCTCCAACGCAACTGGTGGTCATTTGTCACGGATTCGGTGCGAGCAAGGACGACCTTGCCACGTTCGCCCCTTACTTGATGCAGGCTGACGCCGCGATTGCTGACAGCTGTCGTTTTGTTTTTCCCAATGCCCCGATGGATCTCACCAGCCTGGGCATGCCGGGCGGGCGAGCGTGGTGGGAAATCAACATGTCTCGACTGGCGCAGATGCACCAAACGAAGAATTACGAAGAGCTCACAACGATGACTCCCCCAGGATTGCTGGAGGCTTCAGAACAACTGGCAACGGCCGTGCGCGAAATGCAGCAGGCCTACGGTCTGGATGATGCCGCGACAACTCTCGCCGGTTTTTCTCAAGGTGCGATGATTTCGACAGATCTGGTGTTGCGACACGGATTTACTCCACGACAGTTATGCGTCTTTTCCGGAAGCATCCTTTGCCGCGACGATTGGACGGCCTTCGCTGCCAAACACCCTGGTTGCCCGGTGCTGCAATCGCACGGAACGGTGGACATGGTCTTGCCGTTCGAACCTGCTGAAGGTCTGCGGGATATGTTGCAGGATAATGGCTTTGATGTCACCTTTCATTCGTTTTACGACGGGCATACGGTGCCCGTTGAAATCCTGAATGAGGTCGGTGTGCGATTAGCGAAAGTGTAGCCCGAACCACTTGCCGTTATTCCAGGTGTCCGCAAAACGTGGTTGCCTTGTCCAAAAGAAACAGGAGCGGACAGTGTCGTTAAGAATCGTGTTGCTCGGGACGGGTGAATTCGCTCTGCCACCTTTTCGAGCCCTGATAGAATCTGCCGACCACACGGTTGTTGGTGTTTACACTCAGCCCGAGCGCAGCGGCCGAGGCCATCACAGTCACGTGAATAAGGTGAAATCGCTGGCGGAAGATCACGATGTGGCCGTCTTTCAGCCGGAGCGCGTGAATGCCCCGGAAGTGATCGAAGAATTACGTTCACTGAATGCCGACGTGTTTATCGTCGCCGCCTACGGTCAGATCATGAAGCCGGAATTTCTGGCGATTCCACGGTTGGGGGCGTTCAACCTGCACGGTTCCCTGCTGCCGCGGCATCGTGGAGCAGCACCAGTGCAGTATTCGATCTGGAAAGGCGATGCAGACGCCGGCGTGACAATTTTTCAGATCGAACCATCGCTGGATTCCGGCCCTATGGTTGGCAAGGTGTCGTCACCAATCGGTCCCAAAGAAACATCGGGGGAACTGATGTTGCGGCTGGCGGAGCTCAGCGTTGATCTCACGCTGGATGTCATCGCCCAGCTTGATAATCAGTCTGCGGTATTCGAACCGCAGGATACGTCCAAGGTCACGCTGTCGCCGAAGATCAAAAAAGAAGAAGGTGTCATCAACTGGCAAAAATCGGCTGCCGAAATCGACTGTCATGTCCGGGCGATGAATCCCTGGCCGAAAGCTTCGACGTGGTTGCACACGGTTGGTCGCAAGCCGCTGCGATGTATTTTTCTGGATGCCGAACCTGTTGCCGGAGCTTCCTTAAGAGCCCCGGCAGGCACCATTGATGTCAGCGAAAAACAATTTTGGGTACATACAGCAGATGGCGTCTTGAATGTGCTGAGTCTTCAGCCGGAAGGCAAAAAGGCGATGGATGGAATGGCCTTTTTAAATGGCTATGGGATCGCGAAGGGAGCAGTGTTTAAGAGCGAAGCGTAAGGGAACGATCAGCCACACAGCTGCACGATTGTGATCTGCCTGTGTTAGACCTTGCCACTCGAATTGTGGTGAGCCGATGGAGCAGGCTGATAGACTTCCTGAGTTTCAACAGACATAATTCGCCAGCTGCCGAGTCAGTCTTCCGTTATCACATTCATTCCCCAGTTCAACGGCAACAACTTCATCAATGGCCGGCACATTCGAGAAGCTAAAACGCATCAAGGCGCGCCTGCAGGGTGGTGCTGAGGCTGCTGTTGCGGTGCCGTTTGAGCTAAACTGTGAGTGCGGAGGCACCGTCGCTGGTATGCGTCGGAAGTCCTGGATCGAATCCGAGTGCCCGGAGTGCTGTCAGACGCTGTTTGTCCTGCCAGCAAATGTATACCCAGCGACCAAACGTGTGCCCAGCGAGGTCCTGGGCGGAAGCTTCAGTGATCGATTGCAGGCGGTCGTTAGTGAGCTGCTTCCGGCGAAGAAAAAACCGTCGAAAAAAGCCGCAGAAAAAGCCGTTGGTGCCGCGACCGCTGCACCGGCTGTTGCTGTCAAACGCAAACCCTGGTTTTCGTTGCCTCACATCGACATTGTCGGTTTCTTAAAACGAACCTTCACGCCGTTTCGATTATTGATGATGGCGATGACCGTGGTGGTTGGACTGACGGTGTACTGGATGACCTATCAGCGTGCCGTCGAAAACGCGCAGCAGACCTGGCTGAAGTCACCAGAGGAAATCGAAGGTCTGCTGAACGATTCGAAAATGGTGGAACTGCAGCAAACGCTGCAGACCGCGGTGCAGGCGGCCGACTTGTTGCAGCGTGACGATCCTGAGTCACGGCGAATCAGGAACATGCTCGGTGAGACGATGGCGATCAACTCCATCGCATCCAGTGAATTGTTGACAGCCTTCCACAACGCCTACAACGACGAAGGTGTGCTGCAGGAAACTGCAGCAAGCGAAATCGAAGACGTTTGTCGCAGCGGAACATTTCTCTTCGACTCGTATCTGACAGCCCGACCCGGTCTGTCAGACGTGTATCTGGCGGAATTCCCGGCAACACCCGGCAGGCATCCGATCGAACTTGTCATTCCACTGCCAGCGGTTGGTGACTTTCTGGAGGCATTCGAAGACGGTCGCGCGATTTTCACGGTGACGATCGATCAGGTTGCCGCCCCCACGATCGGAACGTACGAACCGTGGGTGTTGCATGTTGAATCGACGTCGTTTGTGCTGTTGACCAGTCTGCCTCACTGCGAACGAATCGGCTTGACCAAAGACATTGATCCGACTCTGGAAGGAATCCTGCAGCGGCAGCGGGATTTCGTCGAGGGTTCAGCAACCTGGTACGCGCGTGCAGAGACCGCGGTGGTGGAAAAACCAGACAGCGATGATGAGTCCCCGTAGGCGACGCTTGCTGCGACCGGCAGGCTTCGTGATCGCAGGTCGCAGGTCGCGTCTGAGTTTCACGATTACTTCAGAATGTCCCGCGGCGAATTCATAGTGGATCCCTATTCAGGGCACTTGCGTTGACGCACTGCCAGATCCTCTCACAGATTGGTGAATTCGTAAGAATTGAATTGTGCGACAAAAAGAAAGCCCGGCGTGTTTCCACACCGGGCTTATGATTCTTCACGCCGCGTCAGGTGATACTATGCTGCCTGTTCGAGGCCGCCGCTTTCTTCCTCATCTTCGTAGACGAGATAGTAGATCGCACTGGAAGCCTCTTCCAAAAGATGTTTGATGTTTTCGCTCTGCGTGTTTTCAATCAGGTTGTCGAGAACTTCCACAACACGATCTACTTCGTCGCTGCAGATTTCTTCGAATTCCTGCTCGTCGGTTACGTCAGACATAATGTCTCCTTTGCGTACAAAGTTGTTTCTAAGGGCTTGTGACCGTAATAACAGCACGCGGCCAGCACTGATCGAGCTGAACCACCCTGAGGTGTTCTCGGTTGAATGTAAGTCGATTCAAACGTCGTGAGTGAATTGGCCCACACCGGGATCTTCCAGGATTGGGGGAACGGAGTCATCGTCAATCCCGCCCGACTAAGTTATCGGATCTCTGGTCCGCAAGGCATTGCATCATTTTGGTCACAGACAGCCGCAGGAGACGCAAGTTGTGTGGCCGAACCGGCATCATTTGCCTTGTCGCACCATTCGACGGGTGCCGTGAGTCCAGAGAACCTTCGCGGCTTACCTATTTGACGCGATTCGCCTGATGTGTTGGATAGCGTGAGGATCAATCCAGCGTTTGGCGCCACGCGTTCCTTTACAGGCGTTGTGCCCCGGAGAGCGCGACCAACTGGCTGAGCGTTTCGTACGGATGGGCGCCGCTGAGTCCGGAGTTCCCAAGCACAAATGCGGGGACGCCGGTGAGCCCCAGTTGCCGTGATCGTTCCCAGTCCGCGTCCACGGAACTGCGAAACGTCCGTAACGTCAGCACTTTACGACATTCCTGCGCGTCGAGGCCAATGTCAGTCGCGATCGCCACCAGATCTTCGATCGATGCGATGTTGATGCCATCGACAAAATACGCACGAAACAGCCGGTCGTGAATTCGCCATCCGTCCTGCTGCGTCATGGCGTAGCAGGCCAGTTCCTGAGCCAGCCGACTGTTGTACGTCATCGTCCGGTTGCCGTATGGAAGTTGTTCTTCAGCCATCAGGCGTTTCATCCGCGCCAGAGCGGCGGGGATGTCGATACCACGGCCGAGAAACAGTTGTTCCAGCGTGAGTCCTTCCGACGGCGTGTTCGGATGTAACGGAAAGTGCGCAATGCGAACTTCGATGTCCCATTCCTGGCGTAGTTTTTCAATACGCACGGTACTGAGATAACACCAGGGTCAGACGTAGTCGGAAAAGACGTCCAGCACCACGCGGCTCATGACAAAATCCCCGTAACGACTTTGCCGTGCACGTCGGTGAGTCGAAAATCGCGGCCCTGATGTCGGTAGGTCAGACGTTCGTGATCAACGCCCAGCTGTTGGAGAATCGTCGCATTCAGGTCGTGGATATGCACTGGATTTTCTTCGATGTTGTAACTGAATTCGTCCGTCTTTCCGTAGACAGTGCCGCCTTTGATGCCGGCTCCGGCCATCCACTTGGTGTAGCAGCGTGGATGATGATCGCGACCGTAGTTCTCTTTCGTCAGGCCGCCCTGACAATAGATTGTGCGGCCGAATTCTCCACCCCAGATCACCAGCGTGTCTTCCAGCATGCCGCGTTGCTTGAGGTCCTGCACCAGGGCATAGCACGGTTGGTCGATAATTCCGCACTGCCGACGGATGTCATTCGGCAGATTGCCGTGCTGATCCCATTGGCGGATAAACACCTGAGTAAACCGCACGCCGCGTTCGGCCATTCTACGTGCCAGCAGGCAATTCGCCGCGAATGTGCCGGGCTTTGAGACATCGGGACCGTACATTTCCAGAGTCTCTTTGGATTCACCGGAAATGTCTGTCAATTCGGGAACTGACGTCTGCATGCGATACGCCATTTCGTATTGCGCAATTCGCGATTGAATTTCGGGATCGCCGACGGCATCGAAGCGTTCCTGATTGAGTTTGCTGAGTTCATCCAGCATGCGTCGCCGCATTGGTACTGTCATGCCATCCGGATTTGACAGGAACAACACCGGATCGCCGCTGGATCGCAGGCTGACTCCCTGATGCCGGGTCGAAAGGAAGCCGGAACCCCACAATCGGGAGTACAAGGCCTGGCCACCGAAGCCGCCGTTGACAGTCGAATGCAGAACCACGAAAGCAGGCAGATTCTGATTCATGCTGCCCAGACCGTACGAAAACCAGGCACCTGTACTGGGACGACCGGGGAGTTGACTGCCGGTTTGAATATACGTAATCGCCGGGTCGTGATTGATCGCTTCGGTGTGAACGGTCTTGATGACAGCCAGGTCGTCGATCATCTTTGCGGTGTGCGGTAGCAGTTCGCTGACATGCGTTCCGTTGTCACCATGCTGGTTGAATTTGAATATCGATGGCGCAATCGGGAACCGTTTTTGTCCCGATGTCATCGTCGTAATTCGCTGGCCGTTTCGCACAGAATCCGGCAGGTCTTTGTCGTACCAATCCTTCATACCCGGTTTGTAATCCCACATATCCAGCTGCGACGGGGCACCGGACATAAACAGATAAATCACTCGCTTGGCTTTCGCGGCAAAATGCGGCAGGCCCGCGAGTCCGCCAATGCCGCCGGGCACAGGGGCCGGGCTGTCGGCGAACAAAGTCGGGTTCATCAACGACGCCAGCGCAGCGGAGCCGATGCCGGTCGCCGCGCGGCCAAAGAAGTGGCGTCGGGTTTCGATGAGTTCTGATTCTCTGATGGGATGTGTCATCACGTTTCTCTTTGCCGTGGAAGGAATTCAATGCGTCAGGTGATCGGGGATCCTGACTTCGGCCTATTCTCGCGTAACAGTTTCACTGAGATTCAGCAGCACGTGAGTCACCATGGACCAGGCTGCCAGTTCCGGGGAATCCAGTTCTTCGTTGCGCGACGACTCGCCAGCGGCCAGCAACTTTGTGGCTGCTTCCGGATCGCCGCGGAATCCGCTTAGATATTCTTCGTACAGATTAGACAACGACTGTTGTTCTGTTTCCGTTGGAAGTCGACTAAGGACAGATCGAAACGCATAGACGACACGTGCGCCGGGCTCTGTGCCGCCGTTCATCATGACTTGCTCAGCAAACTTCCGCGCGGCTTCCACATATTGCACGTCGTTCAACAGCACCAGCGCCTGCAGCGGCGTGTTTGTGCGAGCTCGCCGAACCTGACAGGTTTCGCGGTCCGGCGCATCAAACGTCGCCATCGCCGGTGGCGGCACGGTACGTTTCCAGAATGTATACATGCTGCGTCGAAACAATTTGTCTCCCTTGTCCTGAACGAACGTCGCGGTGTTGCTGCCGCCAAAGCCGACCGGCTTCCAAAGGCCAGCGGGCTGATACGGCTTGACACTTTTGCCGCCGATGGTTTCGATCAACAGACCACTAACAGCCAGTGCCTGATCGCGGATGACTTCCGCATCCAGTCGAAAGCGTGGGCCGCGCGCCAGTAGGCGATTGTCGGGATCAATTGCCACCTTCTCCGGATTCACATTCGAAGACTGCTGATAGGTTGCTGACATCATGATCTGCTTCAGGAAGTGCTTGACATCCCAGCCGGATTCCACAAAGTCGACGGCCAGCCAGTCCAGCAGTTCCGGATGGGACGGCTGTTCTCCCTGCAATCCGAAGTCTTCCGACGTCTTGACAAGGCCGGTTCCCAAAAACTGCTGCCAAAACCGATTCACCGTGACGCGTGATGTTAACGGATGCTCAGACTGCACCAGCCACTGTGCCAGGCCCAGACGATTTTCCGGTGCGTTAGGCACCGGCGGAGCCAGCCATGTCGGTACCGCTGACGAAACGGCTTCACGTTTTTCTGTGTATTGGCCGCGTTCCAGAACATAGGCTTGCCGTGGCTCTGGAAGATCCTGCATCACCAGCGTCGACGGAATCGCTTTCTCAATGTCATCCAGTTGTTGCTGCAGTTTTGTTTTCTGCTGCAAAGGTTCTGCCAGCAGGGTTTGAGAATCGGGATGTACGTGTTGCAGAAAGTACGTCGCGATTTGTTGATTCTGTTCGTCCGTGCGTGTTGCTGATTCGATGTCCAGAGATTTTTGAATCGCTTCCGACAGCGTTGGAGCTTTCACCGACTTGCGGAACTGCTCCCACGCAAACTGCGATCGTTTTTGTTCTGTCGACAACGACTCAGAAATAATTCCGGCGTTGTCCCAGTGAACGGTTCCGTCGAATTGAGTAAACGCCCAGCCGTTGATTTTCGCTCCCGGTTGCAGCCCCACTTTTTCCGCATTGACTTCTAATCGCGCCCACGCGCCGGCCTCGGGCAGTGGGCCCATGCCACGGTTGGTTTCGCTGTCCTGTCCGGCTGCGAACGCAAGATCATCACCCCAGGTGGCACGGTGCTCCCAGCTCCCGTCGTTGAACTGTAGCTGCAGGGTTTTCGGTTTGTTGTTCGGATCGATAAACACCCATGCGAACAGCTTCGAGTTTTCCCCCACGACAAGTGGCTCTGTCGCAGCTGTGAAGAAATGCTGGTTCAGTCCCGCACCGGTGCGTGTGTGCGACCTGGTGCCGCTGTGAACAGGATGATCGGGGCCTTCCACGAACTGCCATGGTGGCGTTCCATCACCAGCCAGCATCGCACCGGGCGGTGTGTTGTCATCGATCCAGACGAACTCTTCCGAGCTGAGTTCGCCCAGCGGTTCGGTGGGTTTGGGATCGACGTATTTGAAGTCCGCCAGAATCGCCGCGATCTGTTGGTCTGTGTCTGCCAGTTGCTGAGTGTACTTTTGCTTATCGGCCAACTGGGTCCCTGTTGGAACCTTGACGGCAGGCGGCGGCAGCAGTGCGTTACCGTCCATCGCTTTTTCGGTGAGACTGAAGTAGTACGAAAACAGCTGATAGAATTCCTTTTGTGTCAGCGGATCGAATTTGTGATCGTGACACGCTGCGCATCCAGCGGTGAGTCCCAGCCAGACAGTGGACGTGGTTTCAACGCGGTCGACGGCGTAACGCATATAGTATTCGTCGTCGATCGATCCGCCTTCGCTGGTGGTTACGTTGCAGCGGTTGAATCCTGTCGCCACTTGTTGCCGCAGCGTGGGGTCGGGCAACAGGTCACCAGCGATTTGTTCAACGGTAAACTGATCGAACGGTTGATTGCTGTTGAAAGCGGAAATGACCCAGTCGCGATAGGGCCAGATCGATCGTTCGTTATCCAGATGCAGACCATGCGTGTCTCCGTAGCGTGCGGCATCAAGCCAGATTCGTCCCATGTGCTCGCCGTACTTCTGCGAATCCAGCAGACGGTCAACAACGCGTTCGAAAGCCTGTTCCGAGGCATCTGCCAGGTACGCATCGACTTGCGGAATGGTTGCGGGCAAGCCAGTGAGGTCCAGGGTGGCGCGGCGGATCAGCGTTTCTTTGGCCGCCGGTGATTCGGGCGACAGGTTTCGTGTTTTCAGTTTTGCGTGGATGAAATTGTCAATGGGATTGTGCTGCTGCCAGTCTTCGACCGCGGCTGGGACGACTGGCCGTACTGGCGGTTGAAAGGCCCAGTGGCCAGACCATTCGGCACCACCATCAATCCATTTTTGAATCAGTGCGATCTGCGATTTGTTGAGTGACTTACCCGAATCATGCGGCGGCATCTGAATGTCGGCGTCTGTCGAAATCAGCCGACGAAACAGTTCGCTGTCGGCACTGTCTCCGGGAATGATGGCAACATGGCCGGATTCGAGTTTTGCTTTCGCTGAATCGGGCTTGTCCAGGCGGAGTCCGGATTCACGATTGGCCTCGTCCGGACCATGACAACTGAAGCAGTTGTTCGACAATAGCGGGAGGATGTCGCGGCTGAAATTCACATCATCACTGCCAGCGAATGCAGGATGGGCGATGCAGACGGCGAAATACAAAGCGGGGAGGTGGTTGCGGATGATCATGTGTGTTGTTCAGACCACAATCTTTAGCGGGAGGGAGGAATTGGGTGGGAGTTGTTTTCTGCAGCATGATGCTGCGGAGGTGATTTGCGGTCCCTCATCGTACTCCAACCGGTGATGTTTGTCGAAGAATTTACACCGCTAATCCCGGCGGGGGGAGTTGAAATTGTTGGATGTTAAGGTCGTCGTCTTTGGGGCGGCCGGGACGGGAACGAGTTTGCGAGTGAAACCCCGGGGCTTACTGCGATTTGCTCTGTTCAGCCCCAGGTGGCCATCCAAAACCACTTGCAGCAATCCGCTACTACGCCCATCCCGGCAGGGCAGGTGATTTATTGATATGATCCGATCTTTCGGAATCCCCAATCGCGTCTCGGAAACGGCCATGTGGTGACGGGAGAAATCAGACGCTGCCCATACCCTCCTGTAAACCGATGAAACGTGAGCAATTTGAAATCGCTGGCCGGACGGTCACCCTGCAACTGCCGGAAGATCCGGAGCGGTTGCTGAACAACGCCGCGACGGCTGGAGACGATTCTGATCCGTATTGGGGAATCTTGTGGGACGCGGCCGTAGATACTGCAAGGTGCGTGCTGCGATCGGATTGGCCGCAGCCTCAGCGCGTTTTGGAAATTGGCTGCGGCTGCGGTTTGGTCGGGGTGGCTGGACTGCTGGCTGGACTGGACGTGACATTCAGCGACCTGGTACCAGCGGCTGTGGAGCTGGCGGTCAGCAACGCGGCCATTAACGGTTTCGCAGCGGCCACCGGATATCCGATCGATTGGCGCGACGAGACCACTGAGACATTCGATACATTATTGGCCAGTGACGTCCTGTACGACGCATCACATCACGATGCTCTGTTGAGATTCGCGGGCGAAGCATTAAAGGCCGACGGCTGTTTATGGATCGGCGATCCTGGGCGACAGCAGGCTGAAGCTTTTATCCGGTTGGCCGAGCAACAGGGGTGGAGTGTCGAGATTCGAGACCGCGAACGGCTGTTGCTGTCGCAGCCGGTGCTGGCGAGGTTTCAGTTACTGATTTGCCGGAAACCGATAGCTGAAATCGGCTGATAAGAATCACCGAACGGTTGACGCCCTTTCGAAACGTCACACCTGCCCTGGCAGCGTTGTGCATCCTCGTACTTTCCAGTGAAGCAATCGGAAGACAATTATGACGTAGGGCCGGGCTGGTTCTATTCAGCTCGGGCGACCACTGATACGTTTAGCAACTACACCATCAATCCGGGAATCGGGCCGGTGCGGTTGATTCATCGTATTCGGCCGTGGGCGTGTGAGGAGCCGTTTGTTTCGATGGCTGTTTCGCGCGATCAGCAACTCACAGCCCTCGACATGAGTCTGCGAGACGGGTTTACAAAGTCAATGTGCTCATTGAGTTCCACACCAGGATCGGCAGCACCGTTGACGATGTCGTCACGATTTACGGCTGCAGCAAAGGAGGCCTGCTTCATCTTCTTGCGAACGCTTTTGGCTTTCATGCCGTCCAGTCGCGTCGGTCGCAGCAGTGCACATGCTGTAATAAATCCGCACAATTCGTCACAGGCGTTTGTCCAGAAGTGAAACCGGTGGACAGTCTTCCAGGTAATCCGCGTGAGACTTGATCTCGTAGATAACATCGTCCGGATAACCTTGTTCGGCAGGAATCTCAGAACCTTTCAACGGATGATCGGGAGGATCCGGCCAGCGTTCGTAGTCGAAGTCGTGCAGCAGTCCAACCGTCGCCCACTTATCTTCGTCTTCCTGAAACTTTCGAGCGTATGCTCGCACGGCCGCTTCGACCGCCAGCATATGGCGGAATGTCGCCGAATTCCGCTACGTTAACTCGTAAACCACCTCAGACATCAGATCTGCCGACAATCTTGTAATCAAGCCTCACACGATATCGAGCAGCACGTTCCCATGCACGTCGGTCAGGCGTTGATCGCGACCGCTGTGGCGGAAGGTGAGCTGTTCGTGGTTGATGCCCATTTGGTGCAGAATCGTGGCATGGATGTCGTGAATCGTCGTCGGGTTGACCGTCGCTCCGTTGCCGAACTCATCCGTTTCTCCGTACGACGCACCGTGACGAAACCCTCCGCCCGCTATGAACAGGCAATAGCCGTTCACGTGATGATCACGACCGCAGTTGTCGTGAACCGAAGGCGTGTGAGGCGTGCGGCCCATTTCTCCGGCCCACAACACCAGCGTCTCATCCAGCAATCCGCGCTGACGCAGATCGATGATCAATGCAGCGACCGATTGTTCTGTGATACGAGCATTCTTTTCATGCAGTCTTTTTAGCTCACCGTGCTGATCCCACGGTGAATTGTTTCCGTCGAAGCTCGGGCACGTGATTTCCACGAATCGCACACCAGCCTCTACCAGTCGGCGAGCTCGCAAGGCCTGAGTCGCATACAACTGCTGATGTGTATCTTCAGAATCGATTCCGTATAGCTTCTGAATGTGCATGGGCTCGCGCGTGATGTCGGCGATTTCCGGAACCGTGCTTTGCATGCGAAATGCGGTTTCGTAGTTGGCGATGGCCGCTTCGATCGCCTGAGCGTCCGAGGTCTGAGCCGCGAAAGTCGCATCAACCTTCGACAGCAAAGACAGCTTCTTACGTTGCACGTCTGTGGCGTCGGCGGGAACGATGTTGTCGACGGGAGTTCCCTGCGCTCGCATCAAAGTGGCCTGATGACTGGCGGGGAGGAACGAACTCCCGAAGTTCTCCAGTCCGCCGTTGGGCACCCAGTCGTTGTTCAGCACAACATAGGCCGGCAGATTTTCGTTCTCGGTGCCCAACCCATACGACACCCATGCTCCGAAACTGGGCGCTTGCCCCAAAATCCGCCCGGTGTGCAGCAGTAGGTTCTGTTGACCGTGCAGAGGCAGTTCGCCGACCATCGACTTCACCACACACAGTTCGTCGGCAAGTTTCGCAAGATGTGGAAACAGTTCACTGACCCACAGCCCGCTGTCGCCGCGCTGTTTGAATTCCCATGGACTTCCCAGCCAGACACGATTCGGATCCGACTGCGATCGCTTCGATGTCCAGCGGTCACCAATCTTCTGTCCCTGGTGTTTCTTCAGCAGCGGTTTGTAGTCGAAGGTATCGACGTGGCTTGGGCCACCGTCCATAAAACAGAAGATGACGTTCTTCACTTTGGCCGGAAACTGGACGTCCTGCGACTGCGCCGTCCGTGACAGCAGGCTGCTCAGTGCGAGCGACCCAAAACCGGCCGACGACTGTTGCAGAAAACGTCGACGATCAAAGGTGCGCGGCAGGTTTCCGGGGCAGTGGAAGTTTCTTTTCATGACGCTTGGTTTGCCGAAAATTCAATCAGGGCGTAATGCGAACAATCCCCGATAATAAATCAAAGTCTCTCGCGGTAGTCGTCAGCATTCATAAGACGCATGGATCATCATACGTTGCGGCCAGCAGCGTATCGAGCAATCACTTACGCCTCAGCCGATATTTTCGATGCCTAACGATGATTTGTATCGTCGCCCTGCTTCGCAGAATCGGCGTCAAGCGTTGTTTCCAGCGTTTCGTAGGAAAGCAGACTCGTTCAGCTCAATCCGTGAAATTGTTAAGCAACCCAAAACGCGAGTCATGGAAGTGACTTGCATCCGATTCATGGAGCGAACAGTATTGAAATCAGGATGAATTCCACAATTGACGCGTTGGAACACTAACCCAGTTAAGGTTGAGTCATGACGAGTAGTTTCAGTATGCCGGGCGGAAACACTGTTCTAAGCCTCTTTCGCGCCGAACCCTTACTCAGTCTGGGGAAACACAGTAACGATTTCACTGTGGCCCCGCGTCGCGGCAAAGTACCAACCCGCTGGGTCTACATGGAAAACGCTGCCTCGCCCGAGGCTGTGGCGCCCATCCCTCCGACGCGAGAAGCCGACTACGTCGGTCAGGTCATCGCGGTGGCCAGCCCCGTGACTTCAGCACAAGCCTGATTGCCCGTCGACGCCTTCGGTCTGGATAGTCTTCCGTGCCTGCCGTCGAACAATGCCCGCATCGTGAAGACATTCACTTCAAAGACGGAGACGAGTCCGCTCGTTGTGGACTGTTGTGCCACATACTTAATTGTGGCGAGGAGCTGACTTCTCTGCGAGTGTCACGCGGTGCCTGCGAAAGCTGTGTGGACGGCATTCCTCCTTCTGTTGACCGCCTGAATCCCGTTCTGGCATCGTTTCTCTATTCGGCGGCATCAGAAATAGTCGCACTCGGCGGGACCACGACGTGTGACGTGATTCGCGCCGAAGAACTTCAGGAATGGGCTCGGTCATCAGTGACCGTTGAGGTACTCGGGCGACGATCGGCCGCCGCGCGACCGCGTTCCTTTCGGGACTGCGCTCACCTCGGCCAATTGACCGGTTATACACAACAGCCTTCCGTTCAGGGGATGGTCCGGACGGCCGCGCACACATGCCATCACCCTGCACACGAAACAACAACCGAAGCGAACTGCAGTTCCTGCCTGGACTGGTCACGCACAGTCGAATCGCAGGTCAGGGTACTTGCCGACGTACTTCCCGCTCCGCCATCGTGGCACAGCGGCTTGCCGATTCGGTGGGCGGTCGGGATGACAACAGCCCCGCGGCGGACCCCAACGCTGGAAACAAGTCTCGACTATCTGCGACGAGCTGGCTGGAGCAACGTCCGCCTGGCTGTCGACGGCATGGCAGGTTTGCCTCCCACGACAAGTATCGAACACGTTTCGTTGCGAGAACCTGCTCTTGGTGCATGGCCAAATTTCTATATGACACTACTGGAACTGGTTCTTAGTAAACCCGACGCCGATGCAGTCATGATGCTTCAGGATGACGTCCAGTTCTATGACTGCGAAAACGTCCGCGAGTATCTCGATTCCATACTGTGGCCTGCCGGACCGCCAGGCATCGTCTCGCTGTACTGTTCCGCCGCGTACACTCGTGAGACACCACGCTGGACGACTGCCGACGGTCGCTGGGAATGGGGCGTATTGGGGTTCGTGTTTCCAAAGGAACTAGCGCAGCGGTTTGTCTGCGATTCGCAGGTCCTTCAGCACCGATCTACTGATCGTGGATTGCGATTTATCGACGACGTGATCGGGGAATGGGCGGAGCGAAACGAGATCCCGATTTGGTACCCTTCACCGAGTCTCGTGCAACACATTGGCGACACCAGCACTGTCTGGCCAGGAGTTCCTGCCGAAGGCTACCGCCGAGCGGATTCGTTTGTCGGCAATCCGTGACCTTCGCGAGTTCCGTCGTCGACCGTATTCCGGTTGTCTCCTGTGGCAAGAACGCGGTGCAGCAGTTGCTGTGCATCCTGCTGTAATAAATCTCGGTCGATTTCCAGACGTTTAAAACTGCTTCGGTGCAGATGTGTCGCGTAAGCGTTCAGCACGTCTCGCACTTCATTGCCATGATTGCGGGCGCGGAAACACCATTCATCGTCAGCGCCAAGGCCGGATGCAAATCGTGGATCCAGTCCTCCGAATTGCTGCAGTGCTTCACGTCGCAGCAACGCACAGAAGAATGACAACACCGGTTCGGCCACGGAACGCAGCTTTTGACTTAGGCGAAACGCAATGCGGACGGGATCATCGAGTTCTTCCAGCATGTCGTCCGGCAGTTGCAGCAACGCTCTGCGTTCTTCTTTCCGCAGAGACTGATTGCCATCGTCGCCGGTCAGCGGACCGGCCGCGGCAAGGCGATCATTGAATCTGAGTTCACGTGCCAGATTTTCGACGCAGCCTGGCCCTATAAAGCAATCGTTATTCAGCAGCAGCACGTCTGCATCTCGGGACGCGTCGATGCCCTGATTGACTGCACAAGTGTTCGCTGCCAGGAGTCAACTCGTTCGCGGAAATGATCAAAAAAGCGTCTGCAGTGGGTGACCGCATCAGCAGTTCCGCCACCATCAACCGCTCGACGCCTGGAACTGGCAGGTGTTCGCCTACCACGGTGACAGGGATATGAACACAATTTTCCGGAATGATCGTGTCCGCGTGCACGAACAATCGAATGCTCTTCAGGCCCGCAGCAAGCAGTTCCGTCGTTGCCCGGCCAATGTCCTGAGCCGTAGCGTCCGCACACCAGACACCGATCGACCACAGATTTGACGTTGTCGTTGGTGACGAATCATGCGAAGCAGCTGCGGCCTCGTATTTGGTGGGTGAGTCATTCATTCGGAGCAGTTGGCATTCTCGGAATAGAACCGTTCGACGGCTTCCGCTTCGACTTCCAATACACGTTCAGCCAACCCATCCGA
>CALFOL010000388.1 GCA_937919915.1 uncultured Planctomycetaceae bacterium | reverse complement strand
CTGTTTCGACGGAAGGACCTGCAGGCCTTCCTCGATTCAGTGGCCAGGCCAGTGAAACCGAAACCACGTTGAGATGAATCAAAACATGGGAGCGACTGGCGACTGCTTATTGGCATCAAAGGCTTCCTGAGAAAGCAGCTGGAAAACTTTGAACAGAAACGATTGCGGCGAGCACCATGGACGCATTTGAACTTCATCGGCATGTCATCTCCGACTATGCGGACTACACGAAGAGCTTCGTTCGCATCGCGGACGAGCGAGTTCGCAATCGCGTTGAACAAGAGATGGAACAAGGCCTGCTCTGGCCCGAACCGCTGCTTCAATTGAATCCCGCATTCGAGCCGGGGAGATCCATCGACGAGATGGTCGAGCAGAAGGTTCTGCACAAGGACTGCTCTCGAATCTTTCGTGCAAAAGCACATGCCAATGATCTGGGTCGCGGTCTGCGGTTGCACCGGCATCAGGGTCAAGCGATAGAAATCGCTCGTCAGAACCGGTCATACGTGCTGACCACGGGAACCGGATCCGGAAAGAGCCTCGCCTATATCATTCCGATCGTCGATCACGTTCTGAAGCGTGGGACTGGGCGGGGCATACAAGCCATCGTCGTCTACCCGATGAATGCTCTGGCCAACAGCCAGCAGGAAGAACTCGACAAGTTCTTAAAACGTGGGTTTGGCGAAGACGAGTCCCTGGTTAGTTATCACCGCTATACCGGCCAGGAAAACGAAGAGACTCGCGAGCGGATTCGCAAGAACCCGCCCGACATCCTGCTGACAAACTACGTCATGCTGGAGTTGATTCTCACCCGCATCGAAGAGCGGCAATTGGTGGAGCAGGCTCAGGGACTCAAGTTTCTCGTATTTGATGAGCTTCACACCTACCGAGGGCGTCAGGGAGCGGATGTCGCCATGCTGATTCGCCGCTGTCGTGAAGCATTCGACAGTGAAGAACTGCTTTGTGTCGGCACGTCAGCCACGATGGCAACCGAAGGAACCACTGTCGAACAGACAGAAGATCAACGACCTGCGAAATATCGTCTTCCACTTCCGCCGCGGCATCACTCCCCGAGACACCGACCGCCTCCGCCGCTTCCGCGACAAATTGAGATACAACCGAGACCTGTTTAACGCGAAGAAATGATGATGCCGCGTCTCGAGGTGACCAAGCATCGAGCACGCAAAAATGACAACCAATGAATAAGACTGAGAAAACTCTAATCTGAATGAGAGAATGAGCAATGCAATCTGACGAACAATCCGATCCGCCGTCCCAAGCCCATTCCCGGTGGGCGACCCGCTCGAGCATGATCGCGGGCTTGCAGGGTATCTCGCAGGAACGCTGGACCGACTTCCTGTTCCTGTACGAGCCCTTGCTGCTGTTTTGGATGCGGAAGAAAGGAGTTCCCGACAGCGACGTCGACGACGTCCTCGCCGAGAGCTGGAGTTCGATCTACAAGGGAATCGGCAACTTCGATCGAGGGTCGGGCAGGGGAACCTTCCGAGGCTGGTTGCGGACCATCGTTGAGAGACGAGCCATCGATTACTTCCGAAAACAGAAACGAGAAATCCTCGAGGTTCGTGGAGGGGCTGAGGAAATCATCAATCAGGCAATCGCTCCGGAGCAGAAGTCTGCCGATGCGATCGAAGATGAAGAGGCCGCACTCAACGAAGTACGGGCTCGAGCGATGGAACTGGTGAAGAGTAGTACCAAGCAGCAAACTTGGGATATGTTCTGGATGAGTGCCGTCGACAACGTGCCTACGGCTGACATTGCTGCTGAATTTGGAGTTTCATCCGCGAATGTTCGAGTTGCCAAACAGCGGGTTACCAAACGACTTAAGGAGGCTCTGCGAGATGACTGGGCCTGACTTGGCCTGAGCTCATAAATCCTGGTGTTACGCCCCGGCGATAGTCATGGGAACGGCATTCCGTCCCGTGACATCAATCAGTCGTAAAACCATTCCAGGAGCGTTGCCATGGTCCCATTAGTCGAGTGTCCCAGCCAAATTGAACTACGACAGCTGAACAACGATCAGCTTGCGGTGGACCGCAGTGAATTGCTGTTCGACCACATCGAAACCTGTGACGCGTGTGCGAGCGTCTACGGCACTCTGAAAGATCGTCCTGACAACTTTGTGCGTAAGTTGGCCGACGTCACTGAACAGGACCGGGCGAGTGCCCGGCAGGCGATCAAACGCCACCGTCTTATGCATCACGCGGGACTTCCATGCGAGAATTTGGCAGAATGTCAGATGCCTCACGAGCAGCAGAGTGTGACTCGAATCCAGAAACCGCAGAGTGAGCCGGAGCATGAAGTGCCCTCATCGCAATGAGCTAATCCAGTTGAACGGGGATGATCTGCCCAGCGATCGCAGTGAATCCCTGTTCGATCACCTGGAGGCTTGCGAACCATGTGCCACTGCTTTCGAACAACTGGCTGAAAGTACCAACAACCTCGGTGAGCACCTGGCTGGAATCCATCAAAAGGACATCCAGAAAGCACGCGAGAAAATTGCAAAGCGTCCAGGCATACAAGAGCCCGTTGCATCGCCAAAAACGGATTCGGGGGAGTCGCAGTATGCCCTCTCGCCCGGACAGAAGCTGGAAAAGTACGAGATCATCAGACTGCTCGACACAGGCGGAATGGGCGAAGTCTATGAGGCTCGGCATGGTTTGATGGGCCATCACGTTGCCATCAAGGTGATTCGAGGCCGACATCAGGACAACCCGGTTGCCTACCAGAAATTCCTGACGGAAATGAAAACGCTGGTACGGGTGGAACATCCGAATCTGGTGCGAGCCCTGGATGGTGGGGATGAAGACGGCTGCCTGTTCGTCGTGATGGAACTGCTCGATGGAGAATCGCTGCATACGCTGTGTGCAGAGGGGAAGATTGGAAGTGCTGTCGAAATCATCGACGCCATGCTTGGGCTGTGCCGGGGGCTGGAAAAGTTACACGCCCATCAATTGCTCCATCGCGACATCAAACCCGCCAACATCATGCGGCTCAAGGACGGCACGATTAAGGTGATCGATCTGGGTTTGGCAGCGGACAATGTTGCCGGAAGACAGATGAGCCACGTCGGAGCAGGTACGCAGGGGTACATGCCACCCGAACAGCAATATGGCGACGAGTCGTTGAATGAACGGTCAGATATTTTCTCTGCAGGTCGTGTCCTAAAGGACCTGCTCCGGGCATTAC
>CALFOL010000387.1 GCA_937919915.1 uncultured Planctomycetaceae bacterium | reverse complement strand
AAATAACAGCATCGACAATTTCATGCAGTAGCAATTAAAATCCGTGAACGGTTACGATTATTCAACCACGGATGTCGGCGATGGGACGGATAATGTGGCGGCAGAAAATCGCGAAATTCTACAGCGGATTTCGCAGATTTGCGGCCGTGGGGACCGCATTTCGACTAAAGAAGGCCTACTCCCCGCGAGGGAGTACCGTTCACAATCATAAGTAAACGGCTCTAACTGTCCCGGTCGTGTTCGCGCTGTGCGAATCCGGCTCGCAGCAGTGGCAATGGCAAAATCGCGGCGATAAGTGCCAGTCCGGCCAGCCCCGAATAACTGAGCGTGTAGTCTGCAAAACGCTCACCGAACTGAGCCACCAGCGGCGGTCCGATCGCACCCACGCCGAAGCCCATCATGTTGCTGAAACCGAAGCCGACGCTGCGGCGCCGGGGCGGCAGAAATTCCGGCAACAGGCTGTTGTACAAGGGTTGATTCATGAAGTGGACGAAAGCCCAGCAGCACGCGGCCATCAGTCTTTGCCTGCCTTCCGCGAACGTCATCCATATGAGAAACGGAATATTGGCGGCATATACCAATGCCAGCAGCAGAGGCAGCGTTTTCGGGCGCGCCATTCGCCCGGCTGTCCATTGTCCGAAGGCACCGCAGACTAACGCCAGAGCCGCCGCGTAGTTCCCCAGGGCGGCGTCAGAAATGGTCGTTCCCGTCCATCGTTCCAGGGCCTCCAACGCGTTGGATTCTTTCAGGTAACGCGGTAGAAAGTGAAGGACGCCGCCGTAAACCGTTCCCGACATCGCGGTACCGATCACTAACAACACGTACGGCCATAACTGAAAAGTGGTTGGTTGTGAGACCTTCGGCAATGCTGCTGGATCATCACCTGCCGCACTGTCTTCGGTTTCTGGTTTCAGCAGCAGCCAGATCACGACTGCAAGGCCAGCACTGAGTGTCCCCAGCAGCAGATAATAGCCTCGCCAGTCGCCGGGTCGCAGCGTCAGTAAAAGTCCGGCGATGAACGGCGCCGACGCGATTCCCAGTGAACCAAAGATCCCGTGAATCCCCAGGGCCCGCGTCCTTTCCGACGGTCGAGTCTGATTGGCCAGCAGCGCTAGTCCCGCGGGATGATACATGCTGGCAAAAGCCCCCAGCACAAACAGTTGAGAATACACAACTGAAGATGTGCCGGTACAGAGGAACGACGCGGACACGATGGCCGAGCCGAACAGGTACAGCACCAGAATTCGCTTTTCACCAAAACGATCAGCCAACAATCCGGCAAAGAAGGCACCGATGCCATACGGCAGTCGGAGTGCTGTGCCGAGCAGTCCCGAATCACTGAGCGACAGCGCGAAGTCCGCAGAGATCACCTGCTCGACGCTGGCAACAGATTGTTCCAATAAATGCACCAGGGCATGTGCGCCGGAAACCAGCAGGATGATTTTCAGGATTCGCGATGAACGAGACACTCATGGACTTAATGACAGGCGAATTGATGAGAAAGGCCTGGTGCTCTGTCGACCATGACCATTTTTACATGACTGCATTCGCCATTACCTGCGACGTGGCACAGTCCTTGATGCCATACCGTTTAATTTACCCCAACGTGAGTTGCGGTAACGATTCCGTCCGGCGTGAATACACGTCCGTTCGCCGGGAGCTAAATACTATCGTGGCAATTTGTTGAACGGTATCAGCCCTGACGCTAACCAGTCGTCGTGGCCTGGATCAACAGCGCGAACGTTGTGAACGCCCCGACGAAGAACGATACACTGAGTCCAACCAGGGCCAATGCTTTTGGTTTTCCGTGAATCGCCCCGTA
The DNA here is from genome assembly GCA_937919915.1 of uncultured Planctomycetaceae bacterium. GTDB lineage: Bacteria > Planctomycetota > Planctomycetia > Planctomycetales > Planctomycetaceae > Fuerstiella. The sequence goes on along the minus strand of CALFOL010000387.1, from coordinate 775 downwards.
CAGGCACAGAAACAAAGACACCATCGTCAGCACAGCACCCAGCACGATCAGCGACATGACAACCCACAACTGCCAGGCACCAGGTTGTAACTCAGTCGCCTGGCCGCTGGAGGAAAGCCAGCAGACAAAGCCGAACCAGCCGGCATGAGCCACTAGCTGCAGCATGCTAAGCAGAAAACCGACATATCCGAAACGGTTCTGGCGGACCTGCTGCAGAAACGACTCATTCGAATCCACAGCCGATGGCGCAGTGGGCGCTGGAGTCTGTTGCTTTGGCTTTGCCGTACGTTTTTTCGAAGACGTCACAGTTTCTCGAGAATTTCCTGGTCTGTTGGGAATCGGTCTGTTTCGTGCTTGCTGTAGATCAGCTTGCCGTCGACTTCCACATCGAAGACTCCGCCCTTGCTTTGGATCAGTTCGGCGTCAATGCCCTTCGCTGATTTGATGGCAGCCGCCAAACTGGTGGCCTGAGGGGTATAGTTTCACATCACGCAATAAGTGATTCGGATCTGCATTTGCGATTCCTGGCGAGAATGAGTGTCAATAGGGAGGAAGCAACGACGAGACAACGAGTTGAAGATTATAGGGCCGTTTACAAAATGATGTAGCGAAAGTCGTCAAGAGTTTTCGCCATTGGATGTAGCAGTCCATTTTGCACATAGCCGTATTTCACGGCGTTTTGTGGACGGCTCGGGGATAGGGATGTTGAATTGGCGGTTCAACTTCAGACGTGGTGCGTCTTTTTTTCCTTGATGGCATCGAGCTCAAGTTCAAA
>CALFOL010000386.1 GCA_937919915.1 uncultured Planctomycetaceae bacterium | reverse complement strand
GTTGTCGAACACGCGACCACCGAAGCGCCGGATGAAGCGCGGCGTAATGCGATAGCCCAGTCGACTAGCCATGACTGTTTGACCGTTGTATTCGAAGTCTTCCATCTTCTCCAGCAGGTCTTCGGCGATCATGAATTCCGGCGTGCGTTCTTCCGGACTCAGTCGACACCAAATCTCCGGAATCAGCAGACTGATGTCATGATCGACGCGGACGTTGGTGCCGATGTGTCCGGCCGGTGTGGAGAATCCGCCCAGTCCGCTCAGCACATAGCTGACGAGTGCAGCGTTGAGGTCCGTGATTGGCAACAGTGCGTTGAATGGTCCTTTGGTAAGTGCCCCTTCGCTGCCAGCACCAGTGGTTGATGGACTCTTGCCTGTCAACGCGCTGATGAAGTCCATGAACAGTTCGGGAAGTTCCTGGTAATGGATCGGGTTGTAAACGGCCAGCGGTCTGATGCCGTTTGCGTAGTCCGCAGGGTTGTTGCGTCGCCCAACCAGCACAGAATTGACCGGTTGATGCACGGCTTTATCGGCTGGGACAGCACGAAACAGTCGGACGCCCATCTCTGCAACGTAGCGGTTAAACGGAGCGATCAGATCCGGCCGCGTCTGCAGGTAGCGTGGGTTCTTGCTGGGGTCACCGTTGATCATGCGGGGCGTTGCCGAACAGACAACGAATCCACGTTCGGCATCGCGTGCTTCCAGCAGCAGGTCCTGCATAGGAGCCGTGAACTGGCTGAGATCGACCGGGCGATCGCAGATTTCCAGAATCTCCTGACGTGACAGGGGTTCGAAGTTCACGATGAAATTGTCATCGCGAGACAAATCCAGTTCCGTTTGTTTGTCCAGGCCACGGTGAATGGCATCGTCCGGACGCTGGAACAGTCTGTATTCGCAGTTCTGCGCGAACTTATAGCTGACGGCATTGCCGGCGTGTTTGCCAAGATACTCCAGCTGCGCTGCGGGGACGACAATTGACGCTGTGATATCGTCTTCTGTCTGAACTTTCTGCGCAGGAGCAAAGTCCTGACGCAGCTTGTAGGTTCGCCAGATGTTTTCGCCCAGCAAACCCACGCGCAGGTAGGTGCCGACCAGCTTTCGTTCACCGAATTTCAGTTCATGGCCGGGATGACCATTCACGATGTCTACGGTGAATGATTTTCGCCAGTCGGTATCGGCGTCTCCGCGGTGCATTCGTTTGATGATAAAGACGATCGCGTAGATGTACCCCGGAATGGATTCCAGCCAGGCGTTGTAGTCGTCAGTGTAGTCCTGCGACGGTGTCAGCAGTTTGATAAGACTGCCCAGTGAGCGGCTGGGATCGAGCACCTTGCGGGTTAGCTGAGCGGAATAGTCCGGCTGAAAACTTCCGGTCGGGTTCCAGCGATCGGAGTAATCCCGATCGAAAATTTCCTGAACCTTTTCCAGATCCTTTTCGGGATCGGCCACAAAGATCGGGCCATGCAGCAGGTAGTCCGCGATGGATTTGCTGATCTCGCTTTTACCGCCGCCGCTGACGGTGCAGGGTTTGTGGCAGAAGACACCTTCCGACAACGTACCGATGAGCCGCCATGAAGGAGCGGCAGGGTGTTTTTCGAGTTGAAACTTGTAACCAGACGGCGTCATGTAGACCTGATCGGGTTTTAGCGGAATCGAATACCCGATGCCGTTTTTCGCCCAGGCGATCTTTTGATCATGAACGTTCGCGACACAGTCTTCCGGGACATAAACCAGCCGCGAGTAATTCAGGTCGACGCCGTAACCTGCTGATCGCACTTCGATGTGGCCGGAATAGTCGCGGGCGACGTTAGCAAAGGTGCGATCGTTGTAACGACGACTGTCGGCCGTGAATTCATCGCCCAGATTAAAACTGGCGAACGCGAGTGTCCCGCCGGCGTGCTCTTCTTCGTAGTTGCCGGCAAGGTTGGCAGCGTAGCTCAGTTGAGTCTTCACTTCTTTCTTGCAGTAGCCGAAGTAGTTGTCGGCAATCAGAGTGATGATCACGCCTTCTTCGTTACGGCAAGTGATTTTGAACGGCGTACCGTCGTTGTACTTTTCTTCAGCTGCCTTCCAGCACATGCCGTCGCGTTTTTGACGATCGGTCGCGTCATCAAAGTGTGGCAGTCCCACTTCCTGCTTGCTCAGCTGCGACAAGTGCGGCGCCAGAATGACGCAGCCCGTGTGACCGCTCCAGTGAACGACGTCCAGGCCTGCATCGTTTTCCGGAAGAAACGGATCGCCCGCGTTGCCAAAGATCGATTCGACAAAGTCCAGATTGCTGACCAGCGAACCGGGAGCGAAGAAGCGGACTTCCATCGACTTTTCTTCGCAGTAGCCACCGACTTCCGGGCAGACGACCGGTCGCAGCAGCAGCGAGACAATCGTGTGAGCATTCTCTGATTGTTCTGCGGAGAAAGGAAGTTCAGTAGTCACTTCCGGAGGATTCATGGCTGCATGAAACAGCTTGGCAAAGGTCTGTTTTGGAACGGCCTGTTTGTCGTGAGGAATCGGTAGTCCGCCTTCGGTGATGTGAAACGTTCCTTTCGTTGTACGGCGGTCGTGGCGAGGATTATGCAATACGCCGTTGTGAACGCGGTACGAATCGACCAGGTCATTGCGGAAGTGGTCGCCGTTTATCGGCAACGATAACTCACGCGCAATTCCGTGACGATCGAGCACGAACGTCGAGTCAGGCAGTCGCAGTTCTTGTCCGCCGTCGGCACCGGTGAAGTGGCGTTCCAGAAACGCCTCGATTCGGGCGTCGACCGGGCAGCGAACGGAATCGAGCCGCTTAAGCCGCTGATGGTACGTGTTCAGAATTCGTTCGGCACCAAGGGCACCTTCATGTTGATCATCAACAACCACGGGCTGGCCGTTGGCGATCAGCTTCAGCGTGATATACCGAACGATTTGTTCTCGTGTTTGTCGTGGCTGATCGTTTGAGTGATCAGAAACAAAGCCCAGAGCTTCTTCGAAATTCTTGATGGACATGGGACCAATGATGTGGAAAAGAGCGCGTACCGGGTGTGCAGAAATTCTCACCTGTTTGGTGGGACACTATCACCGTGATTAGCCGAAAATCAAACCGGCAGTCACCGAGAAGCCCGACATTCGCAGAAAGCCCAAACAAAAGCAGGTTTTGGTAATTTTGGAAAGGCGTGAACGATTAGCGTTATGGGGATCATCTGTGGTGTTGTGCCTGCGAATTCCGCAATTTAGGGTTGCGGTTCGTGCTTCATGGGCAAAACCGTTGTGAGGAAGCAGAGAGTAGATTTGAACAGGAGAGAACCGAGGAAACAGCAAAAAGACGAACAGGGCAACTCTGTTTCCTCGGCGTTCTCCTGTCCAAAACATGAACAACCGCTTCTCCGGAAATACCGGGCACAACCTGTATCCGTTGGCACGATATTATTCAGAAACTGCCGACGAGCAACAGCCAGGGTAGCGCCGGCAACGATTCCGCCGGAATGACTCAATTGCCAGCATTACCAACGGCGTCTAAAACGTGCTGAAACGGCAAACTCTCCAAACAACCAAACCGACGATCTCTCTGCAGCCGCAATTTCGATATCAACGGCGACGAAAGACCACACAGAAACCGCGCCAGTTGCACATCGTCGGAGAGTAGATCTGCAAGGCTCGTTCTGGCGGATTGGATCTGCTTCAGGTCAGCGTCGCTTAGCGTTGCCGTAGTTCGGCCGCTGACTTTTCGAGTATTTTGGTCCAGGCACCACGTGCAATGTCCACAGTCTGCTTCCAGCGGTTTTCCGAAGTGTTCGCACAGTGAAGCCACCTGGCATCCATCAAGTTCGATCAGTTCAATCACCTGACCCAACCGTTCGAGTTCGCGGCGCTCTCGCGTTTCCACCAGACCGTGAATCCTGTCCACCAGAGCACTCAGGTTGTCCGGCATTTTCAGGCGTCGATATCTGTTGCGCACACCTTCCGCCTTCAGTTCCAGCATGTCCTGCTCACCAAGATAATCCAGAGCCGATACGATCCGTTCTCGCGGTTCTCCGATGGCTCGCGTGGCTGCATCCACGTCGATTTCGAACCACGTTTTCTTCTTCACGGATTGAGCCAGCACTTTGCGAAGAAACGCACCGCGTTCTTCATTGAACTTTACCAGGATTTCCGCCGACGACATGTTCGGCTTGAAGCGATAGCCCGA
>CALFOL010000385.1 GCA_937919915.1 uncultured Planctomycetaceae bacterium | reverse complement strand
GGTTAATCGCAAGGCGGACGCTGCTCTAATTCGTCTATTGGGCCATGATTTGCCACAGGCTGGCGAAGTCGTCGGTCCACAGCAACGGCGCGACATTGTCTTCCCATGCCGATGTCAATTCCTGAACTTCTTCCTGTTCGAGAAATTCTTCGTTGGCTGTGATGATGATCCACGTCGCGCTGTACACGCCAATGGTGTCATCGCCGTCGGAATCAATGGGAATCGCATTCCAGTTCAGATGTTGTGCCAAGGCACGCGTAATGGGTTCCAGATCCAGATATCGATTCGAAATATGAATCAGCAGCAAGCCATCATCCTTCAGGTGCTTCCGGTAAAGGTCACAACATTCCTGCGTAATCAGATGCACGGGAATCGAGTCACTGGAGAACGCATCGATGATCAGCACGTCGAATTGCTGTGACCCGCTGGCCGCCAATTCATGTTCCAGCATAATTCGGGCATCGCCGAGGATCACATCCGTGGTCGCTGCGGAATCGCTCAGGTAGGTGAAATGTTCCCGGGCCACTTTCAGCACATCCGGATTGATCTCGTAGAACTTCAGAGTGTCCGTCGCCTGACCCAGAGCAGCGACCGTACCGGCGCCCAGCCCCACGACGCCGATACGCAGCGAACGCTCGCGCGGATTGTCAGCCTGACGACGTGGATGCTGACGGATCGCTAGTTCAACCCCCGTTCCAACTCCATAATAGGTCGTCGCTTCTTTGCGCAAGTCTTCGTCGGTGTATTGATTGCCGTGTTCGATCCGGCCGTGACTTAACGAGTTGTACGTTCCGTTGTCGTCCTCTTCGGCGGATACTCGCAGCACACCGTAAAAATTTCGAGAACTGTGAATGAAGTCCTCGTCGTCATCCTGCACGAGTTGATTCATCGCGAATCCCAGCAGCACGCAACCGGTCGTCGTTGGTGCCCAGAACCACACCCCTGACGACTCGGAATTCCGTAATCCGCCTTGGAAGAACTTCCGAAGCCAATGGGTTGGCGATCCTGCGCCAGCTTCCGGTCCGTCGACAGTGTGCTCGGTTTCGGAACGCATGTGGCCACTAAACACGAAACCGATGACGCTCAGGCCACAATACGCACCGATCAGCGTCAGGCACACATTCTGAGTGATCGCACCGCCAATCGTAAGCTCCGCAATTGCGCTCCACAGCACCAATTGCAGACCGACCATCAGTACGCAACGCCAGGCATTCTGACTGACGCGCTGCTCAAGCAGTCTCGCGATACCAAATCCCGCAGCCGCGGTGGCCACACAGCATCCAGAAAATATCGCGTATTGTCCGATCCCCAATGTGCCGGACAGGTGCATTGTCACAAACCCAATCACCCACACCAGCTGACAAATTGTCACGGTCGCCCATGTGACAGACAGAGCGGTCGGCTGCCGCTCACGGTAGGCGGTCAACACCCAGCCGATGACATGCATGATGCCGAGTCCGCAAAACAGCAGTAACGCATCTGAGTCGGAAAAAATGTCGACCTGCGGACGGTAGACCAGGCAGACAACCAGCAGGATCTGTGCCACAGATGACATGACCCAGATCCAGAACACAGCCGAGCCTGTATCCTTCCACGCGCGATTCACGCACCAGGCAATGAGTGTGATTGCACAGGCCGCGAACAATGCGATATGATATTCCCAGAACCCCGTGAACACGCTTGGAGACACGATCGCAACAAAGACGCCTCCCAGTGTGCCGCCTGCCGATACCAGCAGGTAAAACAACGTCAGATACCGGGGATGCGGTCGTGAGTGAACGAGTTCGCCGTGACACGTCATGCAGCATGCGAACATTCCCGCGGAATAAACACTCACCAGCGCTGGTATCGTGGTTTCGAGTCCCTCATTCATCTGCCAGCACAGTGCTGCCGTGGCTGCCACCAGCAATAGCCCGAAGACTCGGCGATCGTACCACTGAGGATTGTCAAAGCAGACGACAAATGTAAATAGATACAGGGACAGCGGCAAGACCCACAGAAACGGAACCGCCGCCACGTCGATGCACATCTGATTTGTTGTCGCCAGCATGATGGCTGAGCCCGTTGCAGACAGGCCGAGCCACAACAACATACGCATCGCACCAGGCCGGACGTTCTGTGACTCATCTGCCGAATTCGCTTCGTCAGCCAACGATAATTCGCCACTAACTCCGACCTCCGTTGTTGCCAATCGAATTGAGCACCACACCGCCAAAGCAGCGAACACAGCGTACGTGATCGACCAGATCGAGACCTGCGTCTGTAATCTTAGGGTCGGCTCGACGACAACCGGATAACTCAGCAGCGCCAGCAGCGAACCGACGTTTGAGAGTGAGTATAAACGGTACGGTGAACGTCCCGGATACGAGTGACTGAACCACCGCTGCATCAACGGCCCCGTCGACGCCAGAAGAAAATAGGGGCCACCAACCGTCGCCAGCAACAGCAACAAAATGCCCATCGCGGGTGAATCCCCTCCGACAGGTTTGAAGTCTTCTGCCGGCGAAATCGGCAGCAGAGCCAGCGAGGCAATCACAACCGCAAGGTGCACGATTCCCTGGACGCGCGGTTTAACTCGATCCGTTAGCACATGAGCATACAGATAGCCGCCGACCAGCATCGTCTGAAAAAACAGCATGCAGGTCGTCCAGACGGACGGCCCTCCGCCAAACCACGGCAGAATGTATTTTGCGATCAGAGGCTGCACCTGAAACAACAGAAACGCACTCAAAAAGATCGTCAACGCATATCGCGCCATTCATTGTCATCCTGTTAGGTCATTCCGGGCTCAAAGCCCTTTGGCAACTGCTGCCCCATACTGAAGTTTACATCTGCGCCAGAATTTCGCTCGTGGGTTTTCTATGTCATTTCCAATCCACGCATTGTCCCCGTCGATGAGGCGAAGGCTTTCCTGCCGGACGAGCGGCGGGAACAATGGAAAGCCGTGGTCAATAATCTTCGGGAAATCAGTGAATACGCGGGAGAACATGGGCAAATCATCGCGATGGAGGCCACTAACCGTTTGAGGCACACCTCATCAA
>CALFOL010000384.1 GCA_937919915.1 uncultured Planctomycetaceae bacterium | reverse complement strand
CCGGAGCTGTTGCGCGGCGGCAGGTGTGACGTTATCGATGGCTGTCAGTTCGAAGGCTCGCCAGTGTTTATCGGCGAACTCGCGTTTGACATGTCGCATCGCGTAGGTCATCAATTGCTGTTGATAGACTGCGTCCCAATCGTCGGTGTCCTCCGGAGCCGGTTGTGAAGCCAGTATCTCGTGGACGGCTGAGTCTCCGGTGCCGCGATGCCGTCCATGGTGTTTTTGAAAGTTGATGACCTGGTTGCGAGCCAACGTGTACAACCAGCCGCGAAACCGTCCTTTGACGGAGTCATAATCGAATCGATCGATTGCTGCCGCGATTTGCTGCATGACTTCCTGGGTCACATCGGCCGCATCGTTGTTTTGCAGTCCCCTGCGACAGGCGTACATCTGAATCACATTCGCATAGGCGTCGACGAACTGTTTCCATGCGCGCATCACCACGATCTCGAATTCGCAGTAGCAGTGTTTCACGTGTGACCGGTCCGTCGTTCATGGCAAGCGTGAGTTGGGGCGTTGGCAGATAAGCCGGATTATGCGCAGACGGGGGGGCCGAATGCGACCGATGCCGTGACGTGCAGATTTCCGGGCGGAGTTCCGGTGCGGGTGGGCCGTTGAGGGGAATTCTGCGGGTAGTCTGTCACACTTAGCGTTTCTTCCGCCAAACCGCTTAATGGATCCTGAGAAGCCTTTCGGCCATGGGGTTTGGCATTTGACTAGCGTCAGGTTCCGGATAACATCCGCGCCCATGAGCTGTTTCAACAACCGACTGCAGACCTTAGTTGCACCCAGCACACTCGTGTTGCTCGGGGCAATCTGCATCGTTGGTACGGGTGCACTGGATGGCGTCTGTCAGGATCGCATCCAGTCGGAAGCAGAAGAAGTTAAAGAAATCAGCGAACACGATGACGTTGATCAGCAATTCGCGATCGTTGATACGCAGGTGACGCTGATCCATGGCCATGGCTTCGATGAGTGGCTGAAGACAGACCACGAAAGCGCGTTACTGAGCTACGACTGGCGCTGTTGGTCACGAGGCCCACCGACCGTCTGAACGCAAATTCGACAGTCACAACTTCGCAGGCAGATTCCCCTGTGGTGCGGCCTCACAGCGCCCACTCGACGCGATTCTGCTTTTGCCGGACATCGTAACCGCTTGTTCTGGCAACTCCGCGATTCCGCCTCCGTTCCGCCAACGTCCTTCACCCGACTATTACGAAGCTCATTATGTCAACTCAGCAACAGTCAGACGAACGACCTCCGCGCGGCAACGCTCGCGGATTTGTACAGTACTTTAAGCATGATGTGATCTCCGGCCTGCTGGTCTTCCTGATTGCGTTGCCGTTGTGCCTGGCGATTTCGGTCAGCAGTGGCTACCCGCCGATCGCCGGAATCTTCACTGCGATCGTGGGAGCGATCATTACCACGTTTATCAGTAACAGCGAACTCACGATCAAAGGTCCGGCCGCCGGACTGATCATGATTGCGATTGGCTGCATCAACGAATTTGGTGGCCCCGGAAATGCTGATGCTTACCGAGCTGCATTAGCAGTGGGTGTTGCGGCCGCGGTGCTGCAGATTCTGTTCGGGATGTTCCGGGCCGGAATTCTGGGCGAGTTCTTTCCCACAGCTGCGGTGCACGGCATGCTCGCGGCTATCGGCATCATTATCGTCATCAAGCAGATCCCTTTTGCGCTGGGCGTGATTGATCCGGCCACCGGACGCGCTCCGAGCGGCGCGCCACTGGACATGGTCAGGCAAATTCCCAGCTACTTTTTGCAGGCGAATCCTGCGATCGTGGCGATCGGTTTGGTGAGCCTGTTGATCATGTTCGTCTGGCCAGCGATCAGAAAACAACTCGGCCCTCTGAAATTCATTCCTGGACCAATGGTGGTGCTGTTGGTGTCTGTGCCAATGGGGATGGCGTTGGACCTGCTGCACGCACATTCCTATGCGTTACAGGGGCACGAATATCAGCTTGGCGAACAATACCTGGTGGCGATGCCGGACCGCATGTTTGGCATGTTCGATGACATCACGTTTCCTGATTTTTCGACGCTGGCCAAACCCGTAGCATGGAAGTGGGTGTTGATGTTCTTTTTGATCGGGAGCCTGGAATCGCTGCTGAGTTCCAAAGCGATCGACTTGCTGGACCCATGGAAACGCAAGACGAATATGGACCGCGATATGATCGCCGTGGGAGTCGGAAACCTTGTCGCGTCCTGTATTGGTGGTCTGCCGATGATTTCGGAAATTGTGCGGTCCAAGTCCAATATTGACAACGGAGCACGCACTCGTTTCGCAGATATGTGGCACGGCATCTTTCTGCTGCTGTGCGTGGCGCTCATACCAACCGTGCTGCATCGCATTCCACTGGCCGCTCTGGCCGCGATGCTGGTCTATACGGGATACCGATTAGCTCATCCAACGGAATTCCTGCATGTTTATCGGATTGGCAAAGAGCAACTGGCAATCTTTGTGACAACGCTGGTTGTGGTACTGGTCGAAGATCTGTTGGTGGGTGTGGCCGCTGGCATTCTGCTGAAGATGGTCATTCATGTGGCGAACGGCGTACCGTTGAAGTCGTTGTTTAAACCTTATATCGAAGTCCAGGAAGTTGACGAGAACACCAGCATAATTATTGCAAGGGAATCTGCAGTCTTCAGCAACTGGATTCCGTTCAAACGCCAGATTGAAGACATCGGCCTGGTACAGCATCGCAATTTGATTATCGACCTGTCCGATACGAAGCTTGTCGATCACAGCGTGATGGAGAAGCTCGAAGAGATGGAACGAGACTTCCAGATCGAAGGTCTGACATTCGAAGTTCGCGGACTGGACACAATGCAACCGCTGGCGGACAACGCCCATTCGGCCCGCAAACGCGCACTGGCAACAATGCGTCGTCTGACGATATTCGCCGAAGCCGACATCGAAGAATGGCTGGAGGAAAATTTTGTTCATCGCGGTGTCACCGGATTTACATCACTGCCGTGCACAGGTGCGGGCCGACGCGATCTGCAGGGGGGAGTGACCGTTTCCAGAACGAAAGTGCGCATTGAGATCGTGATGTCTCATAAGACGTGCGAGGACGTGCTGGAGTTTTTACGACACGAAGTGCTTCCCATCCATCACGTCACTGTCTGCGTAGAAACCGTTGACGTAGTGCGTCGCGATCACTTCGATGCGACGACAGGATCAAGCATTGTTGAACACTGATCCTGCTTTGGGCGCGGAGACCACGTGAGCAATCGTCTGCCCGGGTAGTCGCCCGGGCAGACATCATCGACAACGGCTATCTCTGAGGCCAGCTGGTGGCCTGTACATTGAAACTTCGTGGCTGGATCGCCAGAGAAGTCGAGGACGGCGTTTGCAGTCGGTGCCACGGAGTAGGTTCCTGCCAGGCCTGAGGCTCGCCCGCAGATGGCTGAAGTGGCATCGGTGCCGTAGCAGACTCTGGAGCATCCGGGAGGTCATTGGTCTGTAGTGGTTTGCCAACAGGGGCTGCGGGCGGCAGAGGTTTCTGCTGTGATTGGCTTGGAGGGTCAGGCACGGGGGTCTTGGCACGTGCTTCCTGGTCCGGTGAAACCGCCGGTTGTGCAAACGGGTCTTTTTCAAGATCAGCCAAAGGCGAACGATCGTAGTCGTCGGATCTCTGCTGAGGCATCGTATTGGACTTTTCGCAAACGGCTGGAGCCATGATGTCGTTTGGTGCCGGAGCCATGATGTACTGTTGAGCTCCGGAACCGGTGTACCCACAGCCCGGTGCTTCGCAGGTGGGGCCATGATCAGGTCTGCAGTAGGCTCCTGCTTTTGCGAAGCAGCCGAACATTCGCCCAAACAGGCCGCGGCCGGAATAGCACGATGCGCACGTTTTCCGCGTTTGGCAGCCGTTCGCCCTCGGCTGAACGTATTGTGGAATGCAGCACGATGGTTGTTGAACACAGGCTGCTGGCTGTGGGCAGTCATTGCGGGCTGGACAGAACCACCCAAGCAGGCCTCGTCTTTTTGACATGTTGTCAACGCACTGTGGAGCTGTCCCGCAACCTTGCTGGACGCATGTTTGCGGGGCAACGCATGTTGGCTCATTGACACATCCCGCGACCTGTCGGCGATGCCCAACAGTTGTGGTGTGGCTGATTTGTTTTGTTAACGAGATTCCACGAGCCGGCGGGACCGGCTCAGGTTCGCTCGCGACCCGAGTCGCCTGTCCGCCCGGATCACTTTCGTACTCGTTGTTGTACGACTGTTCGGCGTACGCAGCGGGGCCGGCCGACTGCACAGCTGCATTGCCGGATGCGAAGGGATTCGAGATAGCGCGCCCCGAAGAGCACCCTGCAAAGAGTATAGTGGCTGATCCGACCAGCATAGCCATTCGTAAACGTCGCATGGCCCATCCTTTCTCAAACGCATCTTTCACAAGATGTAGTTTTGGGTTGCCAGAAATGCGCACCGAATCACGTATTCGATGGTCTGCCTCCTGCGCTGTTTTGGAGATCGTCAAGGAGAAACTCTGAACTTGCTGACATTCGGCGACTTCTGCCGCCCATTTCCCTGACAGAGCGCAATTTTCTGTCGGTGCCGAAATCCCTTGTCGCAACAGCTGTACTCTTCACGGAAGTTAGTCCGAAATGGTTGAGTTTCCGGCCTGCGATTGCGGATCATTCCGCAAAGTCGCCCGGAAACTGTCAGCTCTGACTGTCAGGTTCGGCGAGCCCCCAGATTTGCCGACACGCAACAGACTGATCTCCCAGCCAAATGGGTGACTGCCTTGAATGCTGTCGTTCTGTTCGCAAGACTTCGCCCACCGCCTCCCGAAGTCGAAAATCCCCGTTTTTACGCACGGAACCGATAGCGCTCGGCAACGTTGTGTTATCGCTCCAAAAACCTGACTCAACGACAACGTGTTTTCTGAAATAGAAGTCTCATGCACGCAGATATCCAGCAAGTCAAAGAAAAAGTCGCCGAGAAATCTGACCTGATTCGGCAGCTCACAGGCGAACTCAGTAAGGTCGTTGTCGGGCAGGAAAACATGGTGTCGCGACTGATGGTCGGGCTGCTGACCGAGGGGCACGTGTTGCTGGAAGGTGTTCCCGGGCTGGCCAAGACGACCGTCGTCACGGCTTTGGCTCAGGCGCTGTCAGTCGGCTTCAGCCGCATTCAGTTTACTCCCGACCTGCTGCCGGCCGACCTGATCGGCACCATGATCTACCAGCCCGGCGACGGGAAATTCTCGACGCGCAAGGGGCCGATTTTCAGCAACCTGATTCTGGCTGACGAAATCAATCGCGCTCCGTCCAAAGTGCAATCCGCTCTGCTGGAAGCGATGCAGGAGCGACAGGTCACAATCGGCGACGAAACCTATGCATTGGACCGGCCGTTCCTGGTGCTGGCCACACAAAACCCGATTGAGCAGGAAGGGACTTATCCGCTTCCGGAAGCTCAGGTGGACCGCTTCATGCTGAAGGTCAAAATCACCTACCCTAAGCCAGAGGAAGAACGCAGGGTTCTGGACATGGCTCTGGAGGAAATTGGGCGTCCGATCAATTCGGTGTTGCAGCGGCAGGACATTTTCGACATGCAGGATGTCGTGCGAATGATCTATATCGATGATCAGATCAAAGACTACATCATCAGTATTGTAAGAGCGACACGTGACCCCAAAGCCTTCAAGCTGAAAGGCATTGCCGAACTGATCGACTTCGGCGCCTCACCACGAGCCAGCATTTTTCTGGGCAAGGGCGCTCGAGCCATCGCGTTCTTGAATGGCCGAGGTTACGTAACGCCTCAGGATGTGAAAGACATCGCTTACGACGTCCTGCGTCATCGAGTGATTCTGACGTACGAAGCGGAAGCGGAAGAAAAGACGTCGGATGACGTCATTAAAGAAATCCTGAACGCCGTGCCGGTACCATAGCCTCAAGGCGAGCCGAGGGTGTTAGCCCTTGCTTACTATCGCTGCCAAATCTTAAATTTGAAATTTCAGATCTCAAATCTCCAATGTCACAAACCGTCGCCGACATTCTGCGAAAAGTGCAACGCATACAGATCGTTGCCAACCGATCGGTCAACGATCTGCTGGCCGGTCAGTATCGCAGCGTGTTTCGTGGGCGTGGAATGGAATTTGATGAGGTTCGGGAATACCAGCCGGGCGACGAAATTCGCACGATCGACTGGAATGTCACAGCTCGCGCGGGGCAGCCGTTTATTAAACGGTACTGCGAAGAACGAGAACTCACCGTGCTGTTTCTGGTCGACGTTTCCGCGTCCGGTGCATTCGGATCGGGATCGCAGTCGAAGCTGGATGTGATGATCGAAATGGCGGCGCTGTTGATGTTTTCCGCGTTGAAGAACAACGACAAAGTCGGCCTGCAGCTGTTCGCCGACGATGTGCAGGCCTTCTATCCACCGCGAAAAGGCAAGGGGAACGTACTGCGTTTGATTCGTGAAATGCTGGCAGTCGATCCGGTTCGCAAAGAAACGAATCTGGAAGTCGCGCTGCAATATCTGAACCGAGTTCAAAAGCGTCGTGCGGTCGTGTTTTTGATCAGCGACTTTCAGACCGAAGCGTCGCGGAAAGCCCTGGCGATTTCGAACGGACGACACGACCTCGTCGCGATTACGGTGTCTGATCCTCGTGAAGCAGCGTTGCCTGATGTGGGCTTCATATCACTGCAGGACGCAGAAACAGGTGAGATCATCGAAGTCGACACCAAACATCCCGAAGTCCGCGCGTTGTTTGCAGCACAGGCGCTGCAGCGACAGGAATCGTTGACGACCAATCTGCGTCGCGCGGGTGTCGATCAGTTGGCGATCAACACAACAGTGCCTTATGCCACCAGTCTGCGACGATTCTTTCAGTCGCGAGAAAGGCGGCTGCGATGAAACGTGTCCGTCCTGTGGTGTTGCTGACATTGTTGTGCGTTCTGGCGTTCGGTTGTTCGTCGAGCGATTCGTCATCAGCCCCGCAAACCGCAACCACAACTCCTGACACGCTGCACAGCGAAATTCAGCGCGGGCCGGTTAAGGTTGAAGTCGACATTGTTCCTAAAGAACCACGATTGTCCGACGAACCCACGTTGACACTAACGGTGACGACTGAAGCCGATGTGCGCGTCGAGATGCCACCGTTTGGTGACTCAATGGGGGAATTCATTATTCGCGACTTCTACGAACCATTAAAAAAAACGGCTGACGGCAAGCAAGTCCAGCAGCAGGTCTACACGCTGGAACCGACCGGATCCGGCACGATGTCGATCGATCCAATCACCGTTCGATTCTTCGACGAACGCAGCAGTGGCGACGGCCAGGAACATACGATCGAAACAGAAGCGTTGAAGCTGGAAGTTGCCACCAGCATCGGTGATGAAGTGCCGTCGTTGACGGACCTGCGGCCAGCGGCAGGTCCGGTGGATCTGCCCGATCATTCCCTCACATCAAACGTCTCTCAGCTGGCGGTCGGTCTACTGGCGGTGTTGCTGATCGGACTGTACCTGTGGAAGCGCAGTCACTCTAAGGTCAGCAGCGAATCGGAACTCACACCGCAGCAACTCGCGTGGCGGGAATTGAACGATCTGCTGGGCAGTAAGCTCAGCGAAAGCGACGTGAAGGAGTTCTTCGTGCAGCTGACCGGTGTCGTCCGGAGATACATCGAACGTTCGACCGGAGTGCGCGCTCCCGAACAAACGACGGAAGAATTCCTGCGGGAAGTGAACAGAGCGGACTTGTTTTCCGGTGCCGAAAACAAGCGTCTGGCGGCGTTTTTGGAATCGGCTGACCTGGTGAAGTTTGCCGGTTACCAGCCGGATGCGGACAACATTAAGCACAGCGCTCATCTGGCAAAGCAGTTCATTCAATTGAAGTCGGAGGTTTCGATATGACCAACTTCCGCTTTGAATCTCCGCTGGTTCTGCTGCTGCTGATTCCCGTGGTCGCGATTGCGATCATCACAGTGTTTCGTCGCCAACAAACGGTGCTGTATTCCAGCGTAACGTTTCTAAAGAACCTGCCGGTGACGCCGCGGCAACGGTTGCGAAGACTGCTGCCGTGGCTCAGAATCGCAGGACTGATACTACTGGTGGTTGCCCTGGCAAGGCCGCAGTTGGGGACGGAAGAGACGCGGATTCGCAGCGAAGGAATCGCGATTCAGATGTGCATTGACCGTTCGGGGTCGATGCAGGCGATGGATTTTCCCGTTGATGGCGAACAGGTGAACCGACTACAGGCCGTGAAGCATGTGTTTCGAAAGTTTGTGGCAGGCGAGGATGGCTTTTCAGGTCGTCAGGACGACCTGATCGGACTGATTGCATTTGGCGGATTTGCCAGTGCGTTGTGTCCGCCGACGCTGGATCACGGCGCGTTACTGGACGTGCTGAGTTCGGTAAAGATCCCGGAACCGGTCCTGGATGCTCAGGGACGCATTGTGAACGAACAATTGTTTCGCGAAGAGCAGTCGACTGCAATCGGCGACGCTCTGGCGCTGGCCGTTGATCGCCTGAAGAACGTGGAATCGAAAAGCAAAGTAATCGTGTTGCTATCCGACGGCGAAAACACGGCCGGTGTTGTCTCACCACAAGACGCGGCGTCAGCGGCGGCGGAGTTCGGGATCAAAGTCTACAGCATCGGTGTCGGTTCCAACGGCATGGCACCGTATCCCGCCGTGGACCTTTACGGGCGCACTGTTCTGCAACAGCAGCCGGTTTCACTGGACGAAGAGGGTTTGAAAGCGATCGCTGAAGCGACCGATGGGCTGTATTTTAACGCCAAAGATCTTGACGGTTTGCAGCAGGTTTATACTGAGATCGACAAGCTGGAAAAAACAGAAGTCGAAGGTCGTTTGTACACCAGCTACCGCGAGATCTTCAACTATCCACTGTTGAGCGGTCTGGGATGCGTGTTGATCACGTTACTTCTGGGAAACACGTGGTTGCGAGGATTGCCGAGCTGAGATGAATTGGGGATTTCCAACAGCATTATTCGCCTTGTGGCTCGTTCCTCTGATCGGGTTTCTAACAATCCGCGCGCACTTAAAACGTCGCAGCACAGCGACAAAATTTGTGGACGCCGCGATGGTGGCCCGCTTGATGCCGCGTTTCAGTCTGGTTCGCACCTGGTTGAAAGCGCTGCTGTTGATGGCGGCAATCACGTTGCTCATCGTTGCGGCTGCCAGACCGCGTTTCGGCACTTACTTTGAAGAGATGTCAGCACGCGGCGTTGATCTGATTGTCGTATTGGACGTGTCGCGGTCCATGCTGGCCGAAGACGTGAAACCAAATCGCCTGGAGCGCGCGAAGTCGGACGTGCTGGATTTGCTGACGAAGCTGGAAGGCGATCGCGTCGGCCTGATCGTTTTCGCCGGAGCTTCCGTGATGAAAATTCCGCTGACAACAGACCAGGACTTCTATAAAATGATGCTCGACGACATCGACAGTGATTCCGCTCCGCGCGGGGGGACGTTGATCGGTGATGCCATTCGCAAAGCGCTGGAATCGATGGAACCGCGAGTCGACCGTGACCAGGCCATTGTCCTGATCACCGACGGCGACGATCAGGATTCGTTTCCTCAGGAAGCTGCCAAGCAGGCTGCTGAGCGCGGCGTGCGAATTATTGCCATCGGTCTCGGTGACGTCAGCGAAGGGGCTCGGATTCCCAAACGTAATGAGGATGGGGGGCTGACGTTTGTGCAGCACGAGGGGCAGGAAATCTGGTCGAAGATGGACGAGCAGTTGTTGAAAGATATTGCAGCGACAACCAATGGCGCCTACGTTCCGGCTCAGACTTTGAGCTACGATTTGGGTCAGATCTATGATGATCAATTGGCAAAGCTGACTCAGGGGGAAATCAACGCGGAGAAACGGAAACGGTTTAAAGAACAGTTTCAGTGGTTTGGCGGCGTGGGATTGATTCTGTTGCTGCTGGAAATGATGATCCCCGCTTACGCAAAGACAGAAGAATCGTCTGAGGTGATGGTATGAACGTCGGCAATACCACAAGGTCACGCAGCTTTCGGTGGCTGATTTGCTGTCTGCTGCCCGTGTTGCTGGCGGCGGATTTTCCCAAAGAAGCCGCCCAAAAACTTCGTGACGGCCTGCGGCTTTTTCGAGACAGTCAGTTTGCCGAAGCAGAAACCGCGTTTGCCGAGGCGTCTGAACTCGCGCCCGAGAGCATTACAATCATCTTCGACGAAGCCTGTGCCGCGCGGGCCAATGGAGATGCCGATCAGGCGCGCGCATTATTCCTGAAGTCGGCTCAGTCACGAGAAGCCGACCTGTCCATGAATTCGCACTACAACCTGGGATGCCTTGAAGCGGATGCCGCGCGAGAGAAGCTGGGAGAAGACCCGGGAGCCGCGGAGGGAGACGTTCGCACAGAATCGATCAACCTGCTGTTGACGGCGGTGCGGCATTACCGGGACGTGCTGAGATTGCGCCCTCACCATGGCGATGCACGTCACAACCTGGAATTGATTCGTGTGTTCATCAAGCACATTCAGTCGGAGTGGGCCGAACGAGACAAACAGAAAGAACGCGACGAAAAGGACCTGTTGCAATTCCTGATGATGATTGAAGAGCGTCAGGACATCTTGCGAGGAACGGCCGGGGTCTTGCTGAAAGAAGAGGAATCCGCCAGCAAGCGGAACGCTACGCGTGCGATCGTCGATATGCAGAGCACGCTGCAGGAAGAAATCGAATATCTGAAACAAAAGATTTCTGAACAGCTTCAACAGTCGCAACAACAGCCCGCTGGTGCCGTGAAAGCAACGGGGCCTGACGATCAACAGGTCGAAAAACTTCTGCATCAACTGTCGGACGAAGCAGGTACGGGAATGCTGGCAGCAGCGAATGCTCTGGCCGCGGCGGACTTCGAAGCTGCTGAGGAGGCTCAGACTGAAACGCTGAATCAGCTTAATCAGCTTTACATGGCAATCGCACCGTATCAAAACATCCTGCAACGATCTGTTCAGGATCAGTCCGCGCTGGTGCCGGAAGAACGACTACCGACCGAAGTGTCTGTCGATGGTGAAGCGCAGGACGAAGAGCCAACCGCTGCGGCGGAAGCTCCGAAAGACGTCGACTTTGTGAAGAGCCGAGAAACGCAATCACGCATTACGGACTGGAGTCGCATGCTGTCGCTGAAAGCTGAAGCCGAGTTGCCTCAGGTGCAACAACAGCTGGAAGCCATACCACCAGATCCCGAGCCTGCTGCTGCTGCGGAGCCTGCTGCTGCTGCTGCGGAGCCGGTGGCAACCGAAGTTGCCCCGGTTGAAGCAGCGCCATCTGAAGCAGCGCCATCCGATACTGATGCTCCGGCTGAACCAGAACTGACGGAGGAGCAGCAACAGCGGAAGCAACTGCAGGGATTAGTGAAGTCGATGGAACTCGCGATCAAGCTCGGCCCGGACGCCGAAGAACATTCCCAGGCCGCTGCGCAAGCCTTGATGGCTGAGGATCAACCGAAAGCGACGCCGGAACAACAGGAGACGTTACGCATTATGAAAGAAATTGCGGAGCCGTTGGTGAAAGATCAGCAGGACCAAAACGATCAGCAACAGGATCAGGATCCACAGGACGGCGATCAGAAAAACGAAGATCAGCCGCAGCAAGACGAGAAACAGGACCAATCTGATCAGAAGAAACCTGAACCCGGGGATGAACAGCAGGAAAAAGAATCAGAGCAACAACAGCAAAAGGAATCACAGAAGCAACAGGCGGAATCTGTTCTACGACAGGCGCGCGACAGAGAACGTGAATATCGAGAGCTTGAAAAGCAACGCAACGCGATCATGTTACGAGGCATCAAAGTGGACAAGGACTGGTAATGATGCATTCGAAGAACTATCTGCTGCTGTTATTGCTGGTGTTTCCTGCTGCAACGGTTGCTCAGGAACCGGAACTGATCGTTGAAGTCGATCGGCAACAGCTCTATCTGGGCGAATCGATCATCTACAACGTCACGGTGAATCACGTCGAAAATCCGAGCGTGCCGCAGTTGGACGGTTTCGACGATTTCGTCGTCGATTTGCAGGGACAGCAGTCCCTGAACTCGCAGCAGATCACCATCATCAATGGTCGCCAGCGACAGATCATTCGCCGCGGCATGCTGTATCAGTACAAACTGACTCCCAACGTTGCGGGCGACATCACGATCCCAGCGCCGACTGTCGTCGTAAACGGCGATACGCTGCAAGGTCGCACCGTGCCGATCACGGTGGTGGCTCCTGAAGAACAGGATACTGTGATCCTGGAATGTTCACTGGATCGGGAGAACGTCTATCCGATGCAACCCGTTACCATTTCGCTGACGCTTGCTGTTAAACAGTTGCCTGGTGAATTTGCATCTCGCAGTCCGCTGAGCGTGCAGGCGGGCGACCCGGTAAAACTTTCGGTGTCGTGGCTGGATGACGCCCAGGTTACCGAAGGGCTGGAGCCGAAACAATCCTGGCGAGAGATTCTGGAGCCGATCGTGAGCGCTTCCTCGCGACGTCAGTCGGACGGTCTGCAGATTAACGAAATTGGTAGTCAGTCTGCGTTCTCTCTGTTCGAGCGCAGTCGCAAGACCGTTTTTCTGCCGCCATCAAAACGCACGACGCGCACAACGATGACCGGGGAAGACGCGGGCTATGTTGAATATCAGCTGCAGCGAACGTTCGTTCCGCAGAGGGTTGGCACTTTCCGTTTCGAAGCCGCCAGCATCAAAGGCATGTTTGGTACCGGAGAATCGGAACAGGGACTGAGTGGTGAAAACATCTATGCAGTCTCACAACCATTATCCGTCACCGTCAAAGATGTGCCACTGGAGGGCCGGCCCGAATCTTACATCGGAGCAATCGGAATGTTTGCCGTGACAGCTGATGTTGTTCCGTCGACAGCCAGTGTCGGCACGCCAATGACGCTCACGTTGACCGTCGCCGGTGAAGGAACGCTGGCTGATCTCAGGCCACCCAACATTGACCGGATTCCGGGGATTGCAGAACATTTTCGCACCTATGATGCGACCGAAAAACCGATCGCCAATGGTCGAGTGTTCACCTACAGTCTGCGAGCGTTAAATGAAAACATCACGGAGCTTCCGCCAATTCCAGTGGCCTGTTTTGACGTGGAAAAAGAAGCCTACGTCTCACTGGCAACACCTGCCATTCCCTTAACGATTACGGCCGCACAGCAACTGGCAACATCGGACATCGTGGCCAGTCAGACCGCAGCGTCCAATAGTTCTCAGCTGGCTGTTAGTGAGACCGGATTGTTTGCGAATCACACCAGTTTGCAAACGTTGCGTGCGACAAACTTTTCAATGAAGCAATGGATGACGCTGTGGGGCATGATGATCGCAGGCTATCTAACGCTGAGTGTCGGCGTTCAGCGTCGGCAGCGATTGCGTGCCGATCCGGCACTGATGAGACGGCGGACTGCTCGCAGTCGAGCGATCGAATCACTCAGGAATATTCGGACTGCAGCCGGGTCGGATGACAAAGTGTCGGCAGAAGCACTCAGCAAAGTCGTGGCAGGACTGATTGCTGATTTCACGGGCGGCGCAGAGGCAGGGATGACGTCTGTCGACGCAGCGGCGGCGCTGGAACGTGCGGACGTGGCCGAAGAAATTCGCCGCCGAGTCGCCGTGTTTATGGATCAGGGAGACGCCGCTCGGTTTGGGGCTCGGTCTGGAGCTGGCTTTGCTGATTCAGCGACCATCACGCAGGATTGCGAACGACTGATCGCAGATTTGAGCAGGGAGCTTGAGAAGCGATGTTAGAGCAGTTTACGGAATGTTGTGGCCGCGCCGGGCTCGTGGGAGCAGGCGTTTTGCTGTCGAACACCTCACGTCGCGGCCACAAGTCAGCGAAATTCGATGTCGTACGGAAACCACTTCAAGGTTGCAGAGGATTTTGCCTGCTCAGCTTGCTGATGTTGCTGGCAACAGGCTGTGGAACAGTACCGGATCTGGAAACTTCCAGACGTTTTCAGGGCGCCGAAGAAACATTCGCCACCGCGAAGTCAGCTGATGATTTTGTGCAGGCCGCAGCGCAGTTTCAGGAAGTGCTGGATGGCGGATTTCAGTCGGGCAGCGTCTATTATAACCAGGGTAACGCCTGGATGCAGGCGGGGCAGACGGGTCGAGCGATTGCTGCGTACCGTTTGGCGCAGCGTTCGTTGCCGCGTGATCCCTATCTGGCAGCCAACCTGCGACAGGCGCTTGTGAAATCAGGAAACGCTGAAGCCAATGGCAAGTCGATTCTGGACTATGTGTTTTTTTGGCAGAACTCGCTGAGCTATTCAGAGAAGGCCTGGCTAGTCACCCTGCTGTTGATTTGCGTCCTGTTGCTGGCTTTGGCGGGACAACTGGTTTCGTTTCAAACGGAATTGAAAAGAATCAATGCCTGTGTGGCCGTGGTTCTTGTTCTGGCGGCAGTGTCTGTGGCTCGTGACTGGTCGCAGATCGAACTGACAAAACATGGTGCCATCGTCGCGTCGACCGTTGCCCGAAAGGGCGGCGCAGACAGTTACGAACCTGCATTTAATCAGTCACTGGTTGACGGCACGGAATTCGTCGTGATGAGCGAGCAAAGCGACTGGTTGCAGATTCAGGTTGTCGGCATCGGCGCAGGTTGGGTGCCGGTCCGGAACTGCGTGACGTATTAACCTGCGACTTTGGTTGCCATGTCACCCGGTGGCACGCGCATGGAAAAAGGCGACTTCGAATCGAAGCCGCCTTTTCCGGAGTCTCTGATTGTATAGCAATAGTGTTACCGCTTCAGAAAACTCCCACCTGTTTCTTCGACCGTCCGATAAGTATCTCGATCTGTCAGCTGCAGCTGCAATGATTGTTTTCGGCCCGTGCGAAACACTTCCACCTGAACCGGCTTACCGATATCCGCAAGACTCACCAGATTGATCAGGTGATTCTCATCCAGAACCGGAATGCCGTTGAAGCTGACAATCACATCGTCCGGGCGAACGCCGGCCAGAGCTGCGGGAGTCGGTTGGCGTGTTTGGTATACCTTCACAACTCGTGCTCCGTACAGTCGATCCATGCCCAGTTTGCGAGCTGTCTCAGACGTGAAGGAGTTGTCCAGTTCGACACCCAGGTAGGCACGACGAACCCGGCCATAAGTCAGCAGTTGCTCGAAAACGTGCTCAGCGAGGTTGCTGGGAATACTGAACCCGATCCCTTCGTTTCCACCACTGTTAGAAGCAATTGCCGTATTGATACCAATGACCTGGCCATACATATCGATCAGCGGACCGCCACTGTTGCCGGGATTGATGGCAGCATCTGTCTGGATGAAATCCTGATTGGTGACGGACCGGTCGTCTGTGAGCGTCAGGTCTCGTCGGCCTTTGGCACTGACAATTCCCATTGTGACTGACTGACTGAGTCCAAACGGACTGCCTATAGCCAGAACAAAGTTGCCAATGTGAATCTGATCACTGTCGCCCCATGTGCCGGTGGTTGAGGAAATATCGTTCACCTGCAATACGGCAATGTCTGTTTCCAGATCGCGGTAGACGCGAATCGGGTGAATCTCACGCCCATCGTGAGTACGCAGATCAATGGTGCTTAGTTCTGCACCGCGAACGACATGATTGTTGGTAATGACGAACAAGCCCTTAACCGTCTTGCTTCGCATGAACACACCGGACCCGGTTTCTTCAACCCGCCGTCCATCGCTTTCACGACGCGTTGCCTGGATGTGAACGGCAGACGGCATGACGCTGCTGGAAATGCGTGAGATGTGTTCACCACTCTGAACAAGCGGTTCCAGGCTGACTTGAGAATGGAGTCCCGTCTGAGGAAGTGCGTTTGCCTGTTGGTTCAGTCGTAGATGACTGAGGTGCCCACCGATAGCCAGTCCGAGGGACAGCATCAGTGTGGCAAAAAGAAATGTATTCGATCGTCGCGCCATCAACGTACTCTCCAGTAGAGTGGACATCCTGAGGCACGGCTCCTTCCGCTTTCTGCCGATTTGACAATGTTCATCGACGACAACATTTGACGATGAACGATCTCTCACATCCTGTAGGGAGACCATTTGGGCCGCAGCCGTATGGCGGAATCTGCCGTAGGCTGCATTGTGTTCATCGAACAATTGTTGAGCTGTCGGCAACTTCTTTTCGGCAAAATGTGCCGTCACAGAAACAGACACTGCCGAGCTGCCGAAATATCCCGACCTTCTGCCACGATCGTGTAAAGCTGTAGCGGTTGTAGCAGCACGGCAAGGAGCCATTGGTCGACCAATGGCGTGCATCCGTCAGAAACGATGGCCGAGAATCATTCCGCTGATCCAGCGACGGACTCGATGGTTCTATTGATCGGCGTCTTCGGACCTGTTGCTGCTGACTCTCGTCTGGATGCCATGAGACCTGCCTGGCGAAGTCATTTGTACTTGACACCTGTCATCTCAGCCCACGCTTCCCATGCGGTGGCCAGTTGCTTTGTTTTGTCAGGATTGACGCCCGCCAGATTGTGCATTTCTGTGCGGTCAGCAACCAGGTCATACAGCTCCCAACGTTTTACTTTTGCGTCCCAGGCCAGTTTCCAATTGCCATCCCGAATTGCGCGGCTACCGGAATAAAACCAGAACAATGGTTTGTCGCGTGCAGCCACTTTCTCCGGTGATTTCAACGTATTTAGCAGGCTGATTCCTTCAACCGGTCTGATGTCCTGACCATTGCAGGACGCGGGATACTCGGTGGCCGCGATGTCGAGAAACGTGGGCAGGAAGTCGACGATATGCCCGACCTGATCGGTGAAGGAGTTCGGCGGCACCACGCCAGGCCATCTCGCGATCAGCGGAGTGGCGACGCCGCCCTCGTGCATCCGTGACTTGTAACGGCGGAAGGGAGAATTCTGTGCGTACGCCCAGCTGGGACCTACGTGTGAATAAAATTCCTTTGGTCCTGGTACGTGTTGAACGTTGTTTTCACCGCCCGGTGATTCGGCACAACTGCCGTTGTCGGACAGGAACAGCACCAGCGTATTGTTATCGGCCCCGGTTTGTTTGATGGTTGTCATGATGCGACCGATTGCCTGATCAACGCTGTCGATCATCGCGGCGTAGACTTCCATTCGCGTGTTCTGCCACTCTTTGTTGGGCGCTGTTTCCCACGGTTGAGCTTCCGGATCGCGTGGCGGCAATTCCCAGTCGGCATCGATCAGGCCGAGTTCCACGGTTCTGGCGTGACGGTGTTTTTGAAGCTCGTCCCACCCCATCGAAAATTTGCCTTTGTACTTAGCGATGTCTTCCGGTTTCGCATGTAACGGATAATGCGGCGCGGTAAACGGAATGTAGACGAAGAATGGATCGTCGTTGGCGGCGAACGTCTTGATCATCTGTGCCGCTCGATCTGCGAACGCGTCAGTTGTGTAAAAATCATCCGGGAACTCGGTGATCCGCCGGTCGTCTTCACCAAAGAATCGCACCTTGCCACCTTTAAACTCTGGGTCTGCCTGGTTGGGGTCGAAGAAGTTGCAACAGCCGTCCCACAGTCCATAAGACTTGTCAAACCCACGATCGAACGGTCGATGCGGCGCTTGGCTGCCGTTGTGCCATTTGCCACTGAGACCCGTTTTGTAGCCCGCCATCTGCATGGCTTCGCCCAGGGTGATCATCTGCTTATCGAGCAAATTGATACCGCGACCTCCTTTTCGCGGATACAGTCCCGTCAGCAAAGAGGCCCGAGTCGTGGTGCACTTGGCGTTGTTGTAAAACTGTCGAAACCGGAGCCCTTCCGCTGCCAGCCGATCAAGGTTTGGTGTTTGAATAATTTCAGCGCCATACGGGCCGATATCAGACCAGCCCATGTCGTCGACCATAATCAGCACGATATTCGGCTTGTCTGCAGCCCCGGATGTGGTGGGCACCAAAGCGACGAAAACGACAAGTGCGGCAGGAATTGCGAAGTGTTTCATGCGTCGACAATAGCCAAAGTGAAAGCGCCTGTCAAAAGTGCGGCCAGGCCGCCCAGGACCACTTTCCGTTCGCAATTCATCCAATCGGGTTGTGCTTCCGATTGATCGGACGCTCCATTGATGCGAACATGCGCGCCGTCACGCTGCGGGACAGGAATCGTAGCGACACACCACGATTTCAATGGCAGCAGCATTCTGCAAATAGATAAAAGAGCGTCGCAATGGGAAGAAGTTTCGAAAACCGCAAGCATTCCATCATGAAAACAGCAGGGCAGAAGTCCAAGCTGTATGCCAAATATGGCAAGCAACTTTATGTGGTCGCCCGTAACGGTGTCCCGGATCCGGAAGGCAATCCAGCGCTGCGGAATCTGATTGAGAAAGCGAAGCGGGAGCAGGTTCCCAGCCACGTAATCGAAAAGGCAATCGAAAAAGCGAGCGGCACGGGCGGCGAAGACTACACGTCTGCTCGCTACGAAGGCTACGGCCCGGGTGCATGCTCGGTGATCGTCGATTGCCTGACCGATAACAACAACCGTACGATTACTGAAGTTCGCAATTGTTTTACCAAGACCGGATCAAAGCTGGGGTCCACGGGCTCGGTGGCTCATCTGTTTGACCACTTGGCGGTACTGTCGTTTAAAGGCGACAACGAGGACGAGGTTCTGGAAGCGATGCTGAACGCGGATATTAATGTCGATGAAATCGAATCTGCGGATGGCAAGCTAACACTGTTCGCACCCGCTGATGAGTTCTTCAAAGCGAAGACCGCATTGCTGGAGGCTTACCCCGGCATGGAATTTGAGGTGCAGGAAATCACCTTCCTGCCTCAGGCAAACGTGGAGATCAGTGCGGAGGACCTCCCGATGTTCGAAAAGTTCCTCAATATGCTGCACGACTGCGATGACGTGCAGGATGTCTATCACAACGCCACATTGCCGTCATAGTTTCTGCCTGGCAGGACGGAATCCGGCTGCCTGTGGGATCTGCATGGAGACACGAACCACAGAAGCTTTGTTCTCATGAATGCCCGACCACCCTCGGTCAATCTGCTTGTAATTCGCTCGGCGGACATTCACCTGCAGTCACGTTCTATCGGCAGATGGGACTCGTGTTCGATTTACATGCGCATGGCAAGGGCCTGAGCACTATGCGTCCAGTGGTGGTCTCGTGTTCGAAATCTATCCACAACACAACGTCAAAAATTCGCTTTGGATTTCGAGTCGATGATGTGGGCGCCAGCGTTAGATTGCTTCGCGAAATCTGTGCAACCACGTTGACTGAACCGGAAGACGGCGATTGGGGCCGCCGCGTCGTCTTGAGGAATTCGACCAACATACGGTCGAGCGATGCCATGCTCGGATTCGAAGACGAAGGTGAAGTCGGAAATTTGAAATCTGACTGTAGCTTTCAGGACACAGCCAGAAAGTTTCGCAGCAGGTCGAAGCCTTTTTCTGTTAGAAAACTTTCCGGATGAAACTGGACGCCGTGCACGGGGTAATCTTTGTGCTGCAGGCCCATCACTTCAAATCCGTGACCGTCTTCTTCCACCCAGGCGGTGATCTCCAGACAGTCGGGCACGGTTTCTTTGGGAACGATCAGGCTGTGGTAACGCGTTGCCGTAAAGGGATCCGGCAGTCCGGCAAACACACCCTTGTTGCTGTGAAAAATTTCCGACGTCTTGCCGTGCATCAGCCGGCCTGCCCGCACCACTTTTGCTCCGAAAACATCCGCCAGACTCTGATGACCCAGACACACACCCAGTATGGGGACGGTCGGGCCAAAGTGACGAATCACGTCCCGTGACACACCGGCTTCAGCAGGAGTACAAGGTCCGGGCGACACAATAATCCGTTCCGGTGCCAGGTCAGCGATCTCCTCGATCGTGATCTGATCGTTGCGTTCCACTCGGATGTCCACCGTCGGGTCGATCTCACCGATTCGCTGAACCAGATTGTACGTAAACGAGTCGTAATTATCGAGCAGAAAGATCATCGAAGGCTTTACGGGAATGTGTGCAGAGTGAGTCGTCGACGACCATGATCAGGACCGTTGAGCGGCCGAGGTCTCGGGATCTCGTTGATACCCCGGATAGTATGCAAAGCTGGTGGCACAAAAAACGGTTAGATCCCGGAAAACGGCTGAGTCACGAGTTTCTCCGGGAATTGATATCAAAAAAGAAATCGGCCACGACTTGATCACCTGGATTCTGTCTGGTAGCTGACCGGTACCAATTGATTGTTGGCCCCGGTTTCTGCATAGGACGCTCCAGGCGAATTTCGCTTCATGCGATAGCCAATCATAAGCAATCGCTTATATGTTTTCGCACATAACAACCTGCGAATTGCCGTTGCCTTACACACTGAGCTGAAATTGATATGTGCGATTATTTGTGGGCGGGTGCTTATGACCGGTCACAGCGCCGGCTGCTGGCAACAGCGGGTCTGTTGTCGGGAAGAATCCTCCTAACGACCGACCGACTCGCACACCGCACAAAGGCGGTAGAATTCGTTTTCCTTCTGCGATCAGCTGGTCGGATTGCGTGTTCTGCGTCCATTCCCAGGCGAGCTGGCTGGCCTGCGTTTCGTGCCAGATGTTCAATCCCGAAATGCCTTGTGCGAATCCGTAAGTTCCGTGGTAAGTTCCGCGAGCGTTGTCGACCGCATAGGCTCCTTCATGAACAGCGACCGCCGGAATGTCGGAATAGATCGACACCGTATTGGTGAACGGGTTGTAGTTGTCGTCACCGAACAGCCGGCCGGGCAGCAGCGTGTATCCGATCGTGCTGAACGCTCCGACTGTATAGCGCCAGCCCGGATGTACGGCCTTGTTTTGTCGGCGGCGGCGGCGGCGGCGGCGGCGCCATTCTCCGAGGGGATCGTATTGGTTCACGCGGACTTTGACTTGCTGCATGTTGTTGTCGTTCAGGTACCGCTGGACGACAGAAACAGTTTGATCACCCACGTCATGATTATCTGCTCTGGAATCCCACAGCAGGATCTTGTTTGGAATCCCGAACACCCAGCCGATTCCGTCAATCAAGCGATTCGGACGACCTCGTTCTATCTGAGGTTCGCCGTTGACGAATTCGCCGCACTCCGGACTCTGATAGGAAGCGGTTGTGACGGGGATGGATTCGTCGATCGGTTCCGGTGACTGCGACCGTATGGTGGAGTTCGACAGCCCGCTGTTTAACGTGGCGCAGCCGGTCGCGGACATCACGATCACAGAAAGCAGCAACATGTTGTGAAACGTTGACTTATTCATCAGTACTGCAGCGCCGACGAATGGTAACAGCGCTGACAGATGAAAGCTCAAAGCAAAGAATGCGAAGCCGATGAACCATGGGCGCGTTGAGTCTACAAGTTCCAGCCCCAGTGCAGGTAATAGTTCCGTGTTGAACAGAATGCAGGCCACGGCACAAATCACCAGCATGACCGGAGTCATCGCAATCGACGTTGCAGCCAGGGATGACGTCCGATCAGACTTTGTTGGCAGTATTGCGAAACGACACTACTGCAAACGGTATCGACATCCCCCAGCACCGCTGAGTGGTCTGATTTGGAATCGTCATGGCGACCGCTGTTCCGCCGCAACGTTGCGTCTTCGGCATGATCCGTGAGTTCTCCAACGATGCGGTTGACGTACTCTGCAGGAAGAGTGCGATGTAATTGCTTGGCAATGGATTCAAAGTACAGCGGGTGTGACACAGCCGTCTCCTTCCAGCATTGCGCGAATGGTCGTTGCCACAACGTTCCAGCGATCCGCGGCTTCCGACAGACGGCGTTTTCCGCTGGCTGTCGTGCGATACACGACTCGCTGACGCTGGTTGACCGTTTCTTTGCGGCTGCTTAACAGCTTATCTGCTTCCAGTCTGTGCAGAATAGGATAAATGCTGCCTTCGCCGAATTCGAAGACCTGATTCGACTGGTTGCGAATCGCTTCCACGATTTCGTAGCCATGCAGCGGCTGTTCGCTGAGCAATCTCAGGATCAGGAGCTCAGGGACGCCGTTTAAAAATTCGGGATTCGACCTGCGTTTCTTCACAGTGATTCCTCCATGAATCATATACCTTGCCGTTCGATGTATGTATCGAGTGGTTGGTACCTCGAACTTCAAGGTAAGTCAATACTCTATGACCAGGCATCGATTTGCTCTGGTGGCGTTTTTCGCGAATTAAGTAAACTCCAGCATATGTTGCCACTGCTCCCTCAACAAAAAAAACGCTGGATCGTGGCTCACCGTGGAGTTTCGGATCGCTGTCCGGAAAGCACGCGAGCCGCCTTCGATCTGGCTGTTGCGCAACAGGCAGATGCCATCGAATGCGACGTGCAGCTTACCGCCGACAATCAGGTCGTCGTTTGCCATGACACCACGCTGGAACGCTACGGGCATCCCGATGTCAAAATCGAAACGTCAACCCTGGCCGATCTACAGCAGCTGGATGTTGGTAGTTGGTTTCATGAAGACTTTGCACAACAGCGACTGCTGTCACTGGAAGAACTGCTTAAGGAATACGGAGCCACGGTTCCGCTGTGCATTGAACTCAAAACAGAAGACGTCACGGTCAGACAACGGGATTTGCTTGTCCGACGCCTCACGGCAGCAGTCGACGTTCGTCACTTGCAGGATCAAGTCGCCTTTTTGGCGTTTGACGCAGCGACACTGCAATGTCTTCGAGACGTTGCGCCGTGGGCCAGACTGGTGCTAAACACGCATGCCCCCCATTTGTTTGATGAACGGGCGGCGGAAGCTCAGCCGTGGCTGAATGGTGTCGACGGCAACATCAACAATCTGTCGAATGATGTCGTGCAACTGGTACATCAACGGCAATTGACGTCCCTGACGTTCACGTGCAACAGCGAAGAAGATGTATTAAAGGCATGGAATCTGAGTGTCGACGTCATCATCACAAACGATCCCGCACGAACTCGCGATATTCTTCAACAGCACAGGCACGACAATCATGCAGCGTGACATCGACCGACTCAAAACCGAACGGTTTGATGTCCTGGTCATTGGTGGCGGGATCTACGGCAGTTGGATTGCTTACCAGGCGGCCGTCACCGGGTTGAAGGTCGCTCTCGTGGAAAAGTCCGACTGGGGCAGTGCCACGTCTGCGTCGTCATCCAAACTTCTGCATGGCGGTTTACGTTAC